>JAYUAV010000115.1:0-7101 GCA_043741175.1 Verrucomicrobiota bacterium | reverse complement strand
ACGTTGCCGGGCCGTTCGGACAATCCGCCGAGCCGACCGCTCTGCGCGTCCTTGATGGCCTGCTCGCGCGGCACTTCGATCTTCTGGAAAACGTTGTTGGCCTTGATCTCCTTCTTCATCTCGGCCTCGATTTTCTCGAAATCGTCCTGCGTGATGCGGTGCGGCATTTCGAGGTCGTAGTAGAACCCGGTCTCAACGGGCGGCCCGTATGCGAGCTGGGCCTCGGGCCAGAGGCGCAGGACGGCGGTCGCGAAGACGTGCGCGCACGAATGCCGGAGGCGTTCGAGGTCGGACATCTTGTTGCGGTCATCGAGCGTCTTGCGCTCGGGGTTCGCGGCGGCGGGTGCGGCGGACACTTGATTCGGTTGCTGATTTTCTTCGGCCATAAAATTCTATTTCTGTAGCTGCACTCGTGAGAGCGCGGCAAATTTTCTTCCAGTCTTCTTCACGTCAGCCGCGTTCTTACGAACGCAGCCACGATTGTTTTAATAAACAAAAACGCCCCGGACTTGCGGTCTGAGGCGTTGGCGTTCATCTCGTCTGGAGACGAACGCTAAATTGTAGTTGTTGTCGTGCGGTTCACGGTTATCTGAGGAGGACGGTAGCGAGCAGCAGACTTGTTGGCAAACCGATTCTTGGTGAGACGATGGGGGCAAGGATGGTTTTCCCACTTGCCAGCAGGCGGGGCTTGGCTACTGTTTTCACGTTAGACATTGAAACAAACATTAATCAAAGTACTACCATGAAGAAATTGATCGCAGTTCTCGCCATCGCAGCTTTCGCTGTCGCCGCCAATGCTCATTGCGGCAAATGTGAAGGCGACAAAGCCAAATCCGACCACAAGTGCACCGAAGCTTGCAAAGAAAAGTGCAAGGCCGAACATAAATGCACCGACGCCTGCAAAGAAAAGTGCGCCGCTGCTCACAAAGACGACAAGAAGAAGTAATCCCGAATCTCAACAACAAACCCCGCGTCTTCACGGCGCGGGGTTTTTGTTTTTTCAGACCCGCGACGCCAGTGCCGCTTGGCTCTTCTCAAACACTTCCTTGTGCAGGGAATTGCCATGCGCATCAATCGTAACCACGGCGGGGAAATCCACGATCTCCAGTTCCCAGATGGCTTCCGGCGCGCCGAACTCGTCCTTGAAATAAACATTGCGAACCTCCTTCACACATTCAGCCAGCACTTGAGCCGCGCCGCCGACGCCGTGCAGATAGACGCAGCCATGTTCCTTGCAGGCAGCGAGCGTCTTGTCGCCCATGCCACCCTTGCCGATGACGCCGCGCAATCCAAAGTCGCGGATGATCTGCCATTGGTAAGGCTCTTCGCGAATGGAAGTCGTCGGACCAGCGGCGGTGCATTTCCATGAACCATCGGGCTGTTGCATCATCACCGGGCCGCAATGATAGACGATGCCGTCCTTGAAACTCACGCCGGGCGGCAATTTCCCGCCTTCATGCAAATACTTATGAACAGCATCGCGCCCTGTGAACACGACGCCGGAGATGAGGACTTCATCGCCGACCTTGAGCGCACGAATCTTTTCTTCGGTGAATGGAAAGCTGAGTGAGATCATAAATTCTTCGACGATAATCGCAGGCGCAGTCTAAGTGGTCGCACGCAACGGAGCAATATCCAGCTACACCAACTTCCGGTGCGCGGCCATGAATCGTTTCACGCGCGCCGGATCAACCGCCCGCGACCAATGACCGCCCTGCTTGAATTCCGAGCCGACGATGAATCCATCCGCAGCAGAGAAGAACGATTCCAGATTTTCCGCCGTCACGCCTGATCCGAGATAGACGGGGAGGTGCGTTTTCTTTTTCACCGCGATTACGTCGGAGCTTTGTGGCGCATCGCCTGTCACCAAACCAGTCACGATCACGGCATCGCCGCGCATGAATTCCACCGCGTGAGCTGTCTCACCGATATCCACGTCCGCAGTGATGGCGTGCGAGCTATGTTTCTTTTTGATGTCCGTCCAGACCTGAACAGCGTCCGCGCCGATGTTGCGACGGTAACGCAACAGTTCAGCGGCGGAAGATTCGATGATGCCCTCATCCGCGACATGCGCGAACGCAAAACCTTCTGCGCGGATGAAGTCCAACCCAGCCGCGTGCGCCACAGCCATCGCTTCAAGATTCGCGCCCGCTAACACCTGCACGCCGCACGGCAAACCGCTCGCCTGTTTCACGGCGCGAGCGATGATGGACATTGCCGCAACGATCTCCGGCCCGACGCGTCCGCGCAGATACGGCGTGTCGTGCATGTTCTCCAACATCACGCCATGAACTCCGGCAGCGCAAAAAACCTTCGCTTCTTTCAACGCCTGTTTCTCGATCTGCGCGAGCGAAAGCTCATTCGCTGGCGTGCCCGGCAACGCGCCGAGATGGATCATGGCGATGACAGGCTTGGCCGTGGAGAACAGAGAGGTTCGAGATGACATGATGCGGGGAGTGTAATAATCCGTTCGATGAAACCAAGCGCGGACAAATATGACCTGAATGAAAGACAGCGCGCTAATTCAGTTGTAGGGCACGACGTCAGGATTACTTGCCCCAAACGACTCGTCACCTCGTCGCCTACAAATCAGGTCGTTGTCATGCAAACTACCGGGTTGCGGTGTCATTCAAACGATGTCATTTTCAGCGCACGAATCACCCGACATAACTCGAACATGAGCGATTTCAAATTTGCATGTCCCGTCTGCGGCCAGCACATCACCTGTGATTCCGGCAGCAGCGGCTCGCAAATGGATTGTCCCACCTGCTTCCGCCACCTCGTCGTTCCCCAAGCGCCCACGCCGGGCAAAACAAATTTCGTCATCACGGCGTCTGAAGTTCAAACACGCACCATTCCCCTGCCCCGCCAGGCTGATGCGCCACCTGTTGCCCAACCCAAAAAACTTCCAGTAGTCGCCATCGTCATCGGAGTTTTGATCTGCGGCGCGGTCATCGCGTCAGTCGCATATTTCATCCACGCAAAAAACACTCAGCGAAGCACGACGAACAGCGATCAGACGAATGAAGTAACTGCAACGATTGCTCCGACCAACACGGCACTCATAGTTACTCTTGCACCGCCCGCAGCCGACGCGACGAACTGGACGCTCACTCTGGATGACGCTGTGATCCCTGAATCACCCGCGATCGGCGCGGTGAATGGATTCGGTTTCAGTCTGGAACGCTCCACGATTCAGGAGGGCCGACTCGATCTGCGACAAGGCGCGAAATGGCCGCCCGATGTCGGCGTCTCTATTCATCTGTTTGCAAAACGCACCGAGGACATTGCCGGAAAAACTGTGATCATCGAGCCTACTCGCACCAATGCGCCCAGAGTCATCCTACGATGGAAAGATGAACGCGGCAAAGTTGTGAACAAGGAATTCAAGATGGGCTACGCGGCGCGCTTGGAATTCGGACAAGTGAACGGGAAGTGGTTACCGGGGAAAATCTTCATCGCCACACCGGACGACGAACACAGCTACGCGGCTGGAACTTTCAATGCAGAAATCAGAAGGCCGTCCCCGCCCAAGAAAAAGCCGTAGCGTCAGACAGCTTCGCTGACGCAGGCCGGGCTTTCCGGCTTGGCGGAACATCGCTCTCAGACCTCGATGCCGTAAGCCTTGATCTTGTTGTAGAGCGTCTGGCGACCGATGCCGAGGCGTTTGGCGGCTTCAAGTTTGTTGCCGTTGGTTTCCTTGAGCATGTTGACGATGGCGTTGCGTTCCACGCCTTCGAGCAGGGTGAAGTTTGTGTCCTGTGATTCGACGCCATCGGGCTTGGAGCGGGTGATCGAAAGATCGGCTCCGTCAATCATCTCGCCTTCGGAAAGCAACACCGCGCGCTGAATCTCGTTCTGCAACTGACGCACATTGCCAGGCCAATCAAAGCCCGTGAGCCGATCCACGGCAGATTGAGTGAAGCCTTTGATCGTGCGATTGGCCTGACCGGAAAAGCGTTTCAAGAACGCGGTCGCCAGCGGCATGATGTCATCGCGCCGTTCGCGCAACGCAGGCAGGTTCACGGAAATGGCGCTGATGCGGTAATACAAGTCCTCGCGCAATTTGCCGTCCCGGATGGCTTCTTCAGGATTGCGGTTCGTAGCAGCGACGAGACGGCAGTTGGTCTGGTAATCAGATTTGCCGCCGACGGGGCGCACCTTTTGATCCTGCAACACGCGCAGCAATTTGCTCTGCGTATCAATGGGCATTTCGGAAATTTCGTCAAGGAACAGCGTTCCGCCTTCGGCCTGACGAAACAAACCTTCGCGGTCAGCATGAGCACCGGTGAACGCGCCTTTGACGGAGCCGAACAGTTCGCTCTCGATGAGTTCGCGAGGCAACGCAGCGCAATTGATCTTGATGATGCGTCCCTTGCTGCGTGAACTCATGGCGTGTGTGAGATCAGCGATGACTTCCTTACCCGTGCCGCTCTCACCGCAGATGAGGATGGTCACATCGCTCGGCGCAACGCGTTCCACCGTACGGACGACTTCTTTCATCTCGGCACTGTTGAACACGGGCGAGGTGTTGCCGCTCATGATTTCGAGCGCGCCGCGTAACGCGACGTTCTCCTGCTTCTTCTGCTTGCTCTCAAAAGCGCAACGCACATCCGCGAGAAGTTTTTCTGTCTCGAACGGCTTGGTCAAAAACGTGAACGCTCCGAGTCGCCCCGCTTCCATCGCCATCTCCATCGTGCCCATACCGGTGAGCATGATGACTTCGGTATCTGGCCAGCGCTTCTTGATGAGGGGCAGCAATTCGAGACCCGTGGCGTCGCGAAGTTTTTGATCAAGCACCACGACATCCGGCTGCGGATTATCTGTGAATGCTTTTTTCAGCGCGTCACCGCTCTCGACTTCCGTCACCTGGAATTCGCGCTGCAACACAGCGGCGATCAAGTCGCGGATGTTTGGTTCGTCGTCAACTAGTAGAACTTTACCCTTCATAAATTATTTCTTTCGACTTACAACCGCGCAGGCTTTGGCGAACACGGCAAAAATGGCGTGATGTTCCGCGTGGCGATCCGCCAAACGCTCCGGGTGAAACTGCACGCTCAACAGGAACGGAAGCAGATGCGACACTTCAGGTTTCAATTGCAGACTCTCGATGACTCCATCGGAACTGCTGGCGGAGACAGATAAAACATCTGCGAGGCGATTCACAGCTTGGTGATGCGTGCTGTTCACGCCTAGAACACGCTTGCGAGTTATCTTGGCCAGCAGCCCGCCCGGTGTCAAACCTACTTCATGCACTTTGGCGCAACGTTCATCCATGCGGCGATGGTTTATCGCGGCTGGCAGTTGTGTCGAAATGTCCGCAAACAACGTCCCGCCCAATGCCACGTTCAAAATCTGCTGCCCGCGACAGATCGCCAACAACGGCTTGCGCTGCCGAAAAACTTCATCCACCAGCATCAGTTCCCGCAAATCCCGGCAGCCACCATCCGGCGTGAGAATGCACTTCTTCCGCAAGCGCTGCGGCATCTTCTGATCGTAAAGCACCGGATGAACGTCCTCCCCGCCGGTGAGCAACACGCCGTCCGCACGACGCACACACTCCGCGATCTCTTCACGCGAAGTCAGCGAGATGATCGGCCACGGCAACGCTCCCGCCGCCAGCAACGCGCGCTCGTAGGGGAGCGACAGACTGAGCGACATATCTTCAAACTCCGCGCCTTTGGTCTCGACGCTGGGGGAAACAAGTATCAACGGACGTGTACGCATAACGGCGAAAGATTATTTCAAACCGTTCCGGGCTGTAAGCGAAAAGTAGCACTGCGAAACAGGCCAATTACGAACTCCAAAAACCAATGGGGCTTCCGGGGCTATTGCAGCCAGAGAGCGGTGGTGACGGAACTGGCGGCGCGGCTGGTACTCTTGACCTACAACCTGTGGAGTCTATTCACGCGGCTGATGAGATTGAATCCAGGACATCACACCGAAGCGATCAAATCACGGCGGAGCTTCCTCTTCATGGCGGCATAAGTGGTGGAAAGCGGGCGGTAACGCACAGTCAAACTGGGGGTAAAGGCAGAATAGTGGACGGTGTTAAAAGCCTGCTACGAGAGGCTGCGAACGTGGTTGGCGACAACTGCGCCGCAGTTGGAAGCCCAATCCGATTTCTTCCGCCGTCTCGCCCGTCAAACCACCAACGACCCCCTCGAATCGCTCGCCCAACCCTCACCTCACCCTCCAGTTGATCTTTAACTGCGGATTTTAGGTTGAAAACACATGAGACAAAGGAACTGTCGCTGGCCCAGATTGAAGCCGAGGTGATGGCCGAGTGCCGGGAGTGGACACGGAAACGAATTGCACACTGATGGGTTTCCCACCTGAAAACTTTATTTCAATGCGAGTCTCGCATCTCTAATCTCCGGCACGTTTTACTGAGTGAGAAAATACTGGCACGTCATCGGCATTGGAGTTCAGAACAACCTGACTTACAGGTTCAATTTCCTCGCGCGTACATTGTTCGGCTTCATCCCGCTCACGGCCATTCTTCTGTTGTGGAGAAATATCTACGCAGGCAAGGGCGAAGGTGGGTTGGTGGTCACGTTCACGCTGGCTCAGATGACGTCGTATTATTTGCTGGTCACGCTCGTGGACGCGCTCACGGCGGTGAATGAGGACGATTGGCAGATCGCCAACGACATCAAGGACGGCAACATCAGCCAGTTTCTGCTCAAGCCGGTGGATTATCTGTGGTTCAGGTTTTGCCTGTATCTCGCCGGGCGCGGAACGTATCTGACCGTGGCGTTCATTCCGCTGGTGCTGGTCACAATTTATCTGCGCGATTATTTCGTGCTGCCACCGAACGCGGCGACGTTCGGTTTGTTTGTGATCTCAGTGCTGATGACAGCGATGTTGCAATTCTTCATCTCCTACACGATGGCGATGCTGGCGTTCTGGGTGATGGAAGTCTCGACGTTTATTTTCATCCTCTACGCGTTTGAATACATCGCCAGCGGTCACATGTTTCCGTTGGCGATCTTGCCGCCAGTGGTGCAAGACATTTTAAGTTTCACGCCATTTCCGTATCAACTGTATCTGCCAGTCGGGATTTATCTCGGCAAGATCACGGGCGGCGCGTTGATCAAA
>JAYUAV010000114.1:0-2552 GCA_043741175.1 Verrucomicrobiota bacterium | reverse complement strand
CTGCATTTGTTCTGGCTGACGTTTATGGAGAAAGTGTGGGAGTCTCCGGACGGTCCGAAAACTACCCAAAAGGGCGCACTGGGAACGCTGCCAATTGATCAATTGGTTGCGGCGGCGGCAGAAACCTCAAAGGCGGTGGCCAAGCGGATACTTGATGTTCAACTGAACTGGTCTGAGTATTTTCAGGGTGAATGGACGGTGCGGGAATCCAGCGGATTTATTAGTGCGAGAGTGCTTTTCGAGCCGTTCGACGCCAGCAAGCTGTCTGTCAAGGTGGTCAAGGAAGATGACCCGGAGACAGGTGCCGATGGCGCGGTGTGGATCACGTTAGACGGCTTCAAATGGAGTTATGAGGAATCTCCCCCACCCAATCCCGGCTTTCGCGTGGTCAGCAAGAACAGTCGACCTGAATTCAAAACGCTTTATAAGGCTAAACCCGCAATGCGGTATTCAGCTCCCACCAGGCATTTCAATACCTATAACGGCTCCGGGCCGTTTTCGATCACGTTTGTGCAGCAGACTGTCACCACAGATGGCGTCGAGAAAGCCGATACGCCTGCGCCGGCAACCATCTTGTCGAAGGGTAGTGGCTATTCGCTGTTGCCTAGCAGCAACCAGATGCAGCTACCTAATGCCGAATTCGCACCGCTCATCAACCCGGTGTTTTATGCCGATGACATGTACACCTTTTTTGTAGAGCCGTCGCTAACCGAGACGACGGTGGACCAGTGGCAGGGTTACACCATTACCCGACCTTCGCAGAAACCGAAGTGGGATGAGTACATTCTGCATCCGTCGAATATCAGCCCGGTGCTTCCGCCCAAATACAGACAAGAGGCGTTCAAGCTGAAGGACATTCCCCAGCCCGAGCCGGTTGATTCCTTGGCGCTTCATACCATCAAACCCAATCTGGATGCGCTCACCCAGCCCGGCATCGCGGTCCAGTTCGGCGACGCCGTCGTGGGGCGTACGGGCCGCCTGCAAAACCTCAGTGGTATCACACACGTCATGACCAGCCTCGGCGGCGGCGTCAACCTATAGAACCAGGAGCCAATACCATGACCTACGCAAATGCTTCGACCACAAAGGCTTTCCATGGTTCACTGGATTCGATCGCCAGCAAGCATCTTGACAATTGGCAGGATGGCGTCGAAATAGTCACGGGCGAACGGCATATCGTTACCCAGACCCGCACGCTGCGCTACCGTTTCTACCCGCATTTTCACCCCTACGTGCGCGAGTTGGCAAAGCGGCTGATCGAGAAATCGGTGCCGGGATTGCAGGCTGCGGACACGGATTATGTGCAAAACAGCGACGGCACTTTTCAGACCTTGCCGTTCAGCTTTCAAGTGGCCTTGCTCGTGGGACTGGTGTTGAATTTGCCCAAGCCAGGCAAACCCACAGAGACCGAGGCGATTACGCTCCCCGGCAGCATCACGGTCACACTGCCCGAAGTCGTCAAGATCAGGCTGGCGGACGGCAACGAGGCGACATTACCCGGCAATGTTATCGCCCGTGATTCAGAGCGCGGCGCGCGCGTGCTGCGCGGCGATGGCAAAACCGCCGATCTCGATATTGGTGTGATCGTGTCGTTGTCGGCTGTTGTAAGAGTGACTCTGCCCGAAGCGATTGTCATCACCGGCGAGGACGGCAAACTGCGCCGGCTTACCGAGCCGAACATTGTTGATGTGCCGATTGGGACGAACGTGAAGTTGTTGGGTGGCCAACCGCGTCCAAGATTGTATCGCGACTTCTTCAAAGACCTGTACGCCCCCACAGAGATGGTGCAACAGCCTTACCCAGTACGCGACCTCGATTTCACCTCCAGCGGGGCGTATTCCGTCTATAACTGGGAGCTTTTCTATCACGTTCCACTCACCGTCGCCATTCACCTGAGCAAGAACCAGCGCTACGAGGAAGCTCAACGCTGGTTCCACTTCATCTTCGATCCCACCGACAGCAGCGATGGCGCGACACCGGAGCGATTCTGGAAGGTGAAGCCGTTTCAATATACCGAAGTCAAACAGATCGAAGATATCCTCGTGAACCTGTCGTCAGGCGCCGACTCGATGTTGAAACAGGAGACGATCAACAGCATAGGCGCGTGGAAGGATTCGCCGTTTCGCCCCCACCTCGTCGCGCGCTATCGCCAAACCGCTTATATGTTCAAGGCGGTGATGGCGTATCTCGACAACCTGATTGGCTGGGGCGACGATCTGTTCCGCCAGGATACAGGCGAGACCATTAACGAGGCAACCCAGATCTATGTGTTGGCAGCGTTGATTCTGGGCGAGCGGCCTCAGCTTGTTCCCAAAAAAGGTTCTCGGGCGCCACTTACTTACGCGAGCCGACGCGACAAATGGGATGAATTTGGCAACACGCTGGAGAAAATGGAAAGTGAGATTCCGTTTGATCTAGCGCCTTTCCCCATGACAGGTGGTGCAGGCGATCAATTTGCGACCTTGCGCAGCATCGGCACATCGCTGTATTTCTGCGTGCCGCGCAACGACAAGTTGATGGGTTATTGGGACGCGGTCGCAGACCGCCTATTC
>JAYUAV010000113.1:0-14849 GCA_043741175.1 Verrucomicrobiota bacterium | reverse complement strand
GATGACCAGCAGAAGCATCCGAAGATGCGGGCGCTGATCCGGCAGGCGGGCAACGAACTCATCCGCCGCCGTTTCGTCTCGGTGGCGGAATTGATCGGTGCGGTCTATGCCGCGCTGGTGCAATATCTGGAAGAGCGTGAGTTGATTCGCACCGGGCCATTCGATGCCGCGCCCTGCCCGAAGGCGACGCTGACCGACCTCGACCCGGAACGGATCGCGTGGTTTCTCCGCGAGGCGCGGCGGGCGCGGGGTTTTCCGTTGGCGGAAGAAGCGACGGCGGCAGAAGTGCTCACCCACTTGAATCTGTTGAACGATGGCCGGCCCAGTCACGCGGCGGTGTTGCTCTTTGGGAAGCAGCCGCAGCGGTTTCTGATTTCGTCGGAGGTCAAGTGCGCGCATTTCCACGGCACGGAGGTGGCCAAGCCGATTCCGTCGTATCAGGTTTACAAGGGCACGGTGTTTGCGCTCGTGGATCAGGCAGTGGATTTTGTGATGTCGAAGATCAATCTGCGCGTCGGCACGCGCGCCGTCGGGCCGCAAGCGCCCGTGGCCTATGAAATTCCGCGCGAGGTGGTGACGGAAGCCATCGTCAACGCCGTGGCGCACCGCGATTACGCGAGCAAGGGCAGCGTGCAGGTGATGCTCTTTGCCGACCGGCTGGAAGTATGGAATCCGGGTGGCTTGCCGCCGTCGCTGACGCTGGCGATGCTGCGGGTGGCGCACGGTTCAGTGCCGGGCAATCCGTTGCTGGCCGAGCCGCTTTACCTGACCAAATACATTGAGCGGATGGGGACGGGCACGCGGGACATGATCCGGCGCTGCCAAGAAGTGGGATTGCCCGGACCGGAGTTTGCCGTGAACGACGGCTTTGTAATGACCATTCGCAGAACCGGACCAGCCGTGGCGCAGCCAGAGTCGGCAGCCCGCACCGGACAAGTCACCGGACAAGTCACCGGACAAGTCACCGGACAAGTCACCGGACAAGTTGATCCTTGGGTTTGGCGTGCGTTGAGTGCCTGCGAGGCAGGGCCGCTCAAGAGTATTGAAATTCAAACGGCAGCGGGCCTGCGGCATCGGGAAACCTTCCAACGCAATTACCTCGACCATCTGCTCCGGGACGAATTACTGGAGCGGACATTGCCGGACAAACCCAACAGCCGCCTGCAAAAATACCGGCTGACCGAAAAGGGCAAAGCCATGCTGACGGCACTGCGAAAAGGAACGTCTGCACCATGAACGCCATCGGCAAACCAGAACGCGTGACGCAGAACCGGGTGATCGCCCTGTTCCGCGACGAACTCAAATACCGTTACCTCGGCGATTGGTCGGATCGTCCCGCCAACAGCAACATCGAGGAGAAATTGCTCGCCGATTATCTGACCGGCGCGGGTTACACGCCGGAACAAATCAACCGCGCCATCTATCTGCTCAAGACCGAGGCGAACAATCCGAATCGCAACCTCTACGAAAACAACAAGGCGGTTTATTCCAAGCTCCGCTACGGCGTGGATGTGAAAACCGGGGCGGGCGAGAATCATGACCGCGTCAAGCTCATCAACTGGGAGCAGCCGGAAAAGAACGACTTCGTCATCGTTGAGGAAGTCACGCTGCTCGGTGACAACGAGCGCCGCCCGGACCTCGTGCTCTACGTCAACGGTATCGCGGTGGCGATCATTGAACTCAAGAACAGCTATGTTTCGATTGGCGACGGCATCCGGCAGTTGCTTTCAAATCAGCAGAGGATGTTCAATGAGTGGTTTTTTACCACGGTGCAAATGGTTTTCGCCGGGAACGATTCCGAGGGCTTGCGTTACGGGGCAATTGCCACGGAGGAAAAGTATTTCCTGAAATGGAAGGAAGACGAAGCGGACAACACGCGCTTCAAACTCGACAAGTATCTGCTCAAGATGTGCCGCAAGGAACGGCTCATCGAATTGCTACATGACTTTGTGGTATTCGACGGCGGCGTGAAGAAGCTGCCGCGTGTGCATCAGTATTTTGGCGTCAAAGCCGCGCAGGAGCATGTAAACGGCTACAAGGGCGGCATCATCTGGCACACACAGGGCAGCGGCAAAAGCATCGTGATGGTGTTGCTGGCAAAGTGGATTCTGGAGAACAAGCCCAACGCCCGTGTGCTCATTCTCACCGACCGCGATGAACTGGATAAACAGATTGAGCGCGTTTTCATTGACGCAGGCGAAGCCATTTATCGCACCAGCAGCGGACATGATTTGATGGCGCAGCTTGGGCAGGCCAAGCCGCGCCTGCTTTGTTCGCTCGTCCACAAGTTCGGTAAGAAGGGCGTGGATGATTTCGACGCGTTCATCGAGGAGTTAAAGAAGCAACCCAGTCCGGCAGTCGGCGAGTTGTTCATTTTCGTGGACGAGTGCCATCGCACGCAGACCGGCAAGCTGCACAAGACGATGAAGGCAATGTTGCCGGGCGCGGTGTTCATCGGATTCACCGGCACGCCGCTGCTCAAGCAAGACAAGGCGACCAGCCTCGAAGTTTTCGGCGGCTACATTCACACCTACAAATTCGGCGAGGCAGTCGAGGATGAAGTCGTCTTGGACTTGGTTTATGAGGCACGTGACATTGAGCAAACGCTCGGCTCGCAGGACAAGATTGATGCGTGGTTCGAGGCCAAGACCAAGGCTTTGAACGACTGGCAGAAAGCCGCGTTGCGCGAACAGTGGGGCACGATGCAAAAGGTGTTGAGTTCGCGGTCGCGCATGGAGCGCGTGGTGGAGGACATTGTTTTCGATTTCAGCGTGAAGCCCCGGTTGAGCAGCGAGCGCGGCAACGCGATGCTCGTGGCGTCGAGCATCTACGAAGCAGCCAAGTATTTTGAGTTGTTCCAAAAGACCGCCTTCAAGGGCAAATGTGCGGTCGTCACGTCCTACAATCCACAGGCGCAGGATGTGACGTTGGAGGAAACCGGCGCGAACACGGAGACAGAAAAGCAATTTCTCTACAACACTTACACGATGCTGCTGAAGGACGTTGAGCCGAAGCCCGGCAAGTCCAAGACCGAGACTTACGAGGACACGGTAAAGGAACTGTTCAAGAAGCAGCCCGCGCACATGCGGCTGCTGGTCGTGGTGGACAAGCTGCTCACGGGCTTCGACTCACCGCCTTGCTCGTATCTCTACATTGACAAGTCCATGCAGGATCACGGGCTATTTCAAGCCATCTGCTGCACGAACCGGCTCGACGGCGAGGACAAAACCTTCGGCTACATCGTGGACTACAAAGACCTGTTCAAAAAAGTTCAGGGTGCGATGGCCGTCTATACTTCCGAACTCGATGACAGTGACGGCGGCGCAAGCCCGGAGGTGCTGTTGCAAGACCGGCTCAAGAAGGGAAGAGAGCGTCTGGATCAGGCGTTGGAAGCCATCGCGCTCTTATGCGAACCCGTGCAACCGCCCCAGGGCGAACTGGAACACATTCACTATTTTTGCGGCAACACCGAGATTGCCGACGACCTCAAGGAACACGAACCGCAGCGCGTTGCTCTTTACAAATCCACCGCCGCACTGGTGCGAGCGTATGCGAACATCGCTGACGATTTGCCACAGGCCGGATACACCGACGCGCAAATCACGGGTATCAAAAAAAGCCTCGACCGTTACCTCAAGCTGCGGGAAATCATCCGCCAAGCCAGCGGCGAGACGATTGATCTCAAGGCTTTCGAGGCGGACATGCGCCACCTGATTGACACTTACATTGAAGCCGATGCAGCGAAACAGATTTCCAATTTCGGTGAAATTGGCCTGCTCGACTTGATCGTGAAAAGCGGCATCGCCGACGCCATCAACAGTCTCCCGGACGGAATCAAAGGCAATAAGGGCGCGGTGGCGGAAACCATTGCGAACAATGTCCGCAGCAAGATTATCAAGGAGCACCTCAACGACCCGGCGTTTTACGACAAGATGTCGGTGCTGTTGAACGAAATCCTTGCAGACCTCAAGGCAATGCGAATTAGCTACGAGGATTTTCTCAAACGCATCGGCGATCTCGCCAAGACAGTGCAAGCGGGCAAGGCGGATGACACCCCGAAGAAGTTGAACACGCCGGGCAAACGGGCACTCTACAACAATCTTGACCAGAACGAAGACCTGGCACTCAAGGTTGACGAGACGGTGCGGCGAGTGCGACCGAATGCGTTTCGTGGCAACCAAGCCAGAGAGAACGTAATCAAAGCGGCGCTCCTTCCGCTCCTGAGCAATGACGCGGCGGAAGTGGAGCGCATTTTTCTCATCATCAAAGCGCAGGCTGAATACTGATGCAGACGGAGATTCAATTCGGCAACATCGCCGTGGACGTGGTTCGCAAGGACATCAAGAACGTCCACCTCAGCGTGCATCCGCCTACGGGCCGCGTGACCATCGCCGCCCCGTCGCACATGAGTCTCGACACCGTCCGCGTCTTCGCCATCTCCAAGCTCGGTTGGATTAGGCAGCACCAAAAGAAACTCCTCGAACAAGAACGCGAGACGCCCCGCGAATACCTCAATCGCGAGAGCCATTACGTTTGGGGAGAACGGTATTTGATGAAAGTCATTGAAGGCGATTTTCCGCCGTCCGTGGAGTTGAGCCACCGCCGGATGATCTTCCGCGTGCGTCCCGCCTGTAATCAAACGAAGAAGCAGGAAATTCTTGAAGCTTGGTATCGCGAGCAATTGAAGGTCGCCGTGCTGCCCCTAATCGCCAAATGGGAACGACTGATGGGCGTGAAGATCGAGCGGTTTTTCGTGCAGCGAATGAAAACCAGATGGGGAAGCTGCAACCCGCGTGCCCACAGCATTCGCCTCAACACCGATCTCGCCAAGAAACCAAGAGAGTGTCTTGAATACATTTTGGTTCACGAAATGGTTCACTTACTTGAACCCAAGCATAATTCTCGTTTTGTCGCGTTCATGGATCAATTCATCCCCAAGTGGCAATCCTATCGTCAGGCACTCAATCGGTTGCCGGTGCGACACGATAATTGGATTTATTGACTTCCCCGTCCTTCCAAGAGTCATCCGTTGCGCTCGCTTTCAGCGTGGCAAGCCACCACGCACCTGATGACACTTGTTCGTCCCCCATGTTAGTCTGACCTTTGGCCGTCCGTGTTCCGCCACGCGCCTTTGATCTTGCCCATTCACCCTGCAAGTCACGTCGCCCGGCTACTCACTGCGAGCCATACGTCAGAACAGCGCGTCCCCGCGTCTTGATTGATACTCACCTGTCATGCCTCATGCGGAGGCCATGAGGCACGCCAGTTTCGCCCGCTTCGCGGAGTGTGTAGGTAAGTAATTGCTTTCCCGTTTTCAGGTCCTTTTCCGCAAGTGCTCCCCTCTGCATCAGCGCGTTCTTTCGCCCTCACTGCGTCGCCCCAAGTCCAGCCTGCCCCTCGTGGTGACCTCTGAAGACCATTGCTACGAGCGAGGGTTAAATTCTTTTGTGAATCACTGTCAGTGAAAGTCGCTCCGAGTTAGAAAAAATAGTCGCGAGTTAAAACGAATTTTCCTTAATAACACAGGTTTTTTGCTAATTTCCTCGTAGCTGAATCGGCATCCTTTGTCCGAGTCCTTCCTCTGGAGACATATTAAAAGCCCTTTGTTTTCAAGGGTTGCTTGCCGGGGAAGCTGCAAAAAAGCGTCATTTGCCAGATGAATTGCCAGAAGAAATCTCGTCGGGATACAATCCGGGAGAACACCCCAAGAGATTCCAACTTTGTTCGCACACGCCATTCCAGTTTTGCTCGCACCACAACACTGTCCCGCCGTAGCCTTGACGGAGGCGATGGCTGCCGTCGTTGTGATTAATTGAGCGTGAGTCCGTGACGTTGTAGCAAGGCGTGGGGTTTCAGTTAGGTTTCTTTCCGAAGCAGTAAACATTTCCGTCGTCGCAGCCAATGATGATCTTGCCATCGGCCACGGCGGGAGAACTATCAATCGGCTGGCCGATTTCATACGACCAAAGTTCTTTGCCGTCTTTCAGCGAGACGAGATAGAGCCGTCCGTCGTCTGAGCCGAACACAACCTTGTCACCGCAGACCACGGGTGAAGAATCCACTTTGCCGCGTGTGGCGAAACTCCAGATGGGTTTGCCATCGGCACGGTTGACGCAGTGGAGTTTTTTGTCGCGTCCGCCAAAGAGGACGCGGTCTTTGGTGACGGCGGGCGAGGAGAAATAGGGGAATTGCCGTTCGCTGAATGTCCAGGCGTTCGTTCCTGCCTTCAAGTCAACGCAGAGAAACTTGTTCTCGTAATGTCCGAAATGCGCGCGTCCTCCCGCAAGCGCCACAGACGCGGCGATGGGTGCGCCGATGTCGTTGCTGAACGCGACACTGCCGTTGGTGAGTGTGACGGAATACAGAACGCCATCGCAGCCGCCGAAGGTCGCGACGCCCTCGCCGATGGCGGGTGAGCCGTTGATGTAATTGCTGGTCTCGAAAACCCAGTTGCTCCGGCCTGTGGCGGCGTCGAGGCAATAGAGTTTGAAGTCGTAGCTGCCGATGAGGATGTTTGTCGTGCCGTTGTTCACAAACCAATTCGGTGCACCGAGAATTTTGTCTCCTGTTTCAAACTTCCAGAGTTGTTTGCCTGTTGAAGCGTCCAGTGCGTAGAGGTGGGCATCGTTTGCGCCGACGAAGACTTGTCCATTCAGCACGAGCGGTGAGGACTCGATTGGCTCGCTGTTCGTGAATGCCCAGAGTTGTTTCCCGGTAGCAAAGTCGAGCGCATAGAGATGGCGGTCGTTCGAGCCGATGAAGACGCGGTTGCCGACGATGGCTGCGCTGGATTTGATCGGGCCTTGAGTTTTGAAAGACCAGAGTAGGGCGGGTTTATCGGGAAGTTTACCATCAGCCACACCGACCAGATCGGGCGAGCCACGATACATCGGCCAGTCTGCGGCGGGGCAATTATAGCTGGCGGTGGCGATGAACAAACCAAGCGCCGCGACATTCAGGTTGGTGAACATTCGTTGCAGGAGTATGTGTCCCGCTGTTCGGACGGCAACCGGATTTTTGTTGGAATGGGATGACATGTTTCAGCGCGAATAGATTCACGCTGCAAACATTCGACTAGCGCGGGGAGGATTTGTTCAAGACGGTTTCGTGGCGGGAGATTCCTTCACCCATTGTGCCAGTGCCGCTGCGATCAACATACACACGCCACCCACCATCACGGCGTGAACCAAGTTTCCGCCGAGCCAATTCTTGAGGATCGGGCCGAAGAATAGTGCGGCAAGAATTTCCGGGATCACGATGAAGAAGTTGAAGATGCCCATATAAACTCCCATGCGTTCCGCTGGTAATGCGCCTGAAAGAATCGCGTATGGCATCGAGAGAATGGACGCCCATGCCAAACCTCCGAGCGCGAGCGCGCCGACGAGAAGCCACTTTTGGTCTTCGCCATGAATGAAGCCGGTGGCGAGCAATCCGAGTCCGCCAAGCGTGAGACAAATGCCGTGAATGCGACGGCGATCCATGTGGCGCGATGCAGCCATCAAGCCGAATGCGGCGATGAACGTCACCGCATCTTTGACCGCGTAACAAACGCCCGCCCATTCTGCGCCGCGTTTGAACAACGGCGATGTGGGATCGCTGCTGCCGAAGATGACGGGGACGGCGTTGGAGAAATGTAGCCACATGCAGAACAATCCGAGCCATGTGAAGAATTGGACGAGCGCGAGGCGGCGCATTGTGCCGGGCATTTTTGCGAGTGCGTCGGGGATTTCCTTGAGCAGGTGGATGAATCCACCGGTCTCGGATTTTTTGCGGCGAAACTCTTCCATGTTCTCTGGCGGATATTCCTTGGAGGAAATTACTGTCCACAGCACGGCGGCAAGGAAGGCAATCGCGCCGACGTAGAAGGAGATTTTCACGTTCAGGGGTAGAGCGTTTGATCCATCGGCGGCGTCACTGACGCCGAACCAGTTCTTCAGCATGTAGGGCAACATCCCGGCGACGACTGCGCCGACGCCGATGAAGAAGCTTTGCATCGAGAAGCCCATGCCGCGTTGTTCTTCCGGAAGCTTGTCGGCAACGTAAGCGCGGAACGGCTCCATGCTGACGTTGATGCTTGCGTCCAGAATCCAAAGAAGTCCCGCTGCCATGTAGAACTTTGGCAAATGCGGGATGAGCCATTCGGCGAGTGAGCCGGAGTTCGGCATCAGGATCAATGCGAGCGAACTAAGAATTGCGCCGATGAGAAAGTAAGGTCGCCGCCGACCGAGCCTGCACCATGTGCGATCACTCATCGCGCCGATGATGGGTTGGATCAACAATCCTGTGAGAGGAGCGGCGAGCCAGAGTTTAGCGATCTGGTCATCCGCTGCGCCGAGGTATTTGTAGATCGGGCTCATGTTGGCCATCTGCAAGCCCCAGCCGAATTGGATGCCGAGGAAGCCGAAGCTCATGTTCCAGATTTGCCAGAAGGACAGACGGGGTTTGTTCATGGTTGTTGCCAGATTGGTTGCGCGGAGAGTGAGCCGATTTTCCGGGAGTGATGCAATGTTGAAAACAGTTTGCCCAACCGCACATTCATGCGGAAGGCAGAACTGTAGGGCACGACGTAAGGAGTGCTTCACCGGAACGACTCGTCACCTCGTCGCCTACAAGAAAGAAAAAGGCCGTTGCGGTGTCGCAACGGCCTTTGAAAGAAATGCAGTCGGATTAACGACGGCGAATACGACCGATGATCAGCGATGCGCCGATGCCGAGCATCGCGAGAGCAGTCGGTTCGGGAACTGCGGGAATGGTGTAGGTCACGTATTGGCTGCCGGAATTGTAGTAGTCACCCCAGTTGGCGATGGACTGCGCGGGATTTCCGAGCGCGTCAATCGCGCCGTCGCCGCCGCCGCCGCCGCTGGTATAGACGTCGAAGCAGAACGTGCTGCCCGGAGCGAGACCGAGGCCAGCGTATTTGAACTGGATCGTCACGGAGCTGCTGTTCTTGGTGGTGGAGATAGAGTCGGGATTAGCACCGTAGGTTGCACTCTGAAGTGCCCACGCCGCGCCAGTCCAGTTACGGACTTCGCCACCGTTACCGCCATCCACCCATGTGCCAGCCCAATAATCCATGCCGCTGCTCATTCCGATGGGACGATTCCAGCCGTTGCCAGCAACGTCGCCGCCTGCGGTTGTGTCCAAACCGATCATGTACTTACCCCAATCGGTCGCGACGGGATCACCAGTGAGATTGATCTTGAAGATCAAATCTGTGGCGGTGTTGTTCACTTCCACTGAGGAAATATCGAGAATCCCAGGTCCGATGGTCTCGCCTGTGGAATCAGTGTAGGTGACTGCTTGAGCATTCAGCGCAAGCACGACCATAACGCTGGCTGTGATGATTTTTGAATAGATTTTCATACTGCTTAACTAGGTTGTTTGTTTTTCTGAAACTGATCGAGTCCGACACTATCAGGGTTAAAAAACGCGTCTATCCGCACAAACATGCGGTGCGCTTTCTTTGAAGGTGTTTGGGGTTGGAAAACAATGGTCTCCAACGCGTGGTTCTGTCACTTTTTGCCAAGCCTTAACCGATGAATCTGACCGAATTGCCAGAAAAGACTGTCGCGCGCCTGCCTCAAAACCCGCGCTCGTAGCGGAAGGTGAGGTCGTCACCTATGGCGAACTGGCGCGGCAAGTCGGCGAACTCGCGGCGCAGATTCAGTCGCTGCATATAGATACTGACAGTCGCGTGGGGTTGGCGTTTCCCAACGGCATCGCCTACGTCGCACTGACGTTTCGCATTGTGGCGGCTGAATATCATGGTCGTGTCCGTCCCGACGGAATGTCCAGAGGAAGAGATCGAGGAGATTGCGATGGCGATGCAGTTGGCTGGAATCTTGACGTCAAAGCCACGCGCCAAGCCACCCGCTGACAGACCGGGATCAAAGGCAAACAACTCAACGCTTCTTGGAATCACCTCTACCTCCAAATACTCGTCAGCTTTTAATGCGTAGTCCTTGGATGAGGAGAGGGGCTTGCGGATATTCTGGCGTCTTTCTGTCTGGCGAAGTGCTGCGGGCGAGAGACCGCCTGCGGTTAAGGCGGTGCATTATTTCCAAGATGCCGCGCCAGCTTTTCAACGTGAAGTTTCAATTGAATCCTCGACACCACTCAACGTCTGACAACAGACTTTACGACCGTTCCAACACAATTGAATCGAACCATGAAACGTATTTTTTGTCAGCACTGGATTTGTCTCGTCGCTCTGATGTTTGCCCCGGCTTGTCATTCGGCGACGTCATCAACCACCACCGCGAAAGAGTTCAAGGGCGCAACGCCGCTCGAATGGTCGGTGCGCATGGCGGATTCGGAGACGTCTCGGCTCGGCGACAAGCGTGCGTGGCGTCCGGGGCGGAGCGTGAAGTGGGATTACACGGCGGGATTGTTCACGTTGTCGTTGCTGAAGTTGAACGAAAAGATTCCGACGCCTGCGTATGTGGAGTTTTCCAAGGACACGATCGGCTCGTTCGTCATGGAAGACGGCGGCATCCAAGGTTACAAGATGGCGGAATACAACATTGATAACGTCGCGCCGGGAAAGACGGTGATCGCGCTTTACGAACTGACGAAGGAAGCGCGTTACAAGAAGTGCGCCGACTTGTTGCGCAAACAACTCGAAACGCATCCGCGTACGACGCAGGGCGGCTTTTGGCACAAGGAGCGTTATCCCTCGCAGATGTGGCTGGATGGATTGTTCATGGGCGCGCCGTTCTACGCGGAGTATGCGGTGGACTTCGGCGGCGGCGCGGCTGCCGATCTCGAAGACGTGGTGAAGCAATTCCGTCTCGTGGACGAACATCTCTACGATCCGGCGAGCAAACTTTATTATCACGGCTGGGACGAGAATCGCGTTCAGGAATGGGCAAACCCGAACACCGGCACGTCATCAAATTTCTGGGGACGCGGTCTTGGTTGGTTCGCGATGGCGCAGGTGGACGTGCTGGATTTTCTGCCGAAGGATCACAAAGGGTGCTCGGAGATCATTGCGCTCATCAAGAAAACTTCCGACGGCATCGTGAAACATCAAGATGCGACGAGCGGTGTGTGGTGGCAGGTGATTGATAAGGGCGGCAAGCAGGGAAATTATCTCGAAGCGACGGCGTCTGCGATGTTCGTGTACTCGATGGCGAAGGCTGTGAACAACGGCTATCTCTCGCGGGATTATGTCCCGGCAATCCTCAAAGGTTACGACGGCATCATCAACAAGTTCATGAAAGTGGATGGCGGTGGGAAAGTTTCGCTCACGCGTTGTTGTTCCGTGGCGGGGCTGGGTTACGGACGCGACGGTTCGTATGAGTATTATCTGCGCGAGCCGGTGATTGATAACGATCTCAAAGGCGTAGGTCCGTTCGTTCTCGCGGGCATTGAAGTGCAGAAGCTGCTCGACTTGCCGATGAGCGTGCGGAAAGAAACGAAGCAAGCCGCCGCCGTGAAACCGTCCGTGGCGAAGGAGTGGGCGCAGTTACCGGAAATACTTTCGCGCATCTACGCGCCGGTGATTCCCGGACGCGAATTTTCCATCGTGGACTTCGGGGCGGCGGCGGATGCGAAGACGGATTCGAGCGCGGCGATTGCGAAGGCGATTGATGCCGCGTCCAAAGCGGGTGGTGGGCGAGTGATCGTTCCAGCAGGCGAATATCTCACCGGGCCGATTGAGTTGAAGAGTAAGATTGAACTCCACCTCGACCACGGCGCGACGCTGAAATTCAAGACCGACCCAAACGCGTATCTGCCCGCAGTGCGGTCGTGGTTTGAGGGCATGGAGTGTTACAACTATTCGCCGCTCATCTACGCTTACGAAGCTGAGAACATCGCGATCACCGGCGAAGGCGTGCTGGATGGTCAGGCTGCGGACGAGAATTGGTGGTCGTGGAAAGGAAAGAAAGAACACGGCTGGAAGGAAGGAATGCCCAAGCAGGACGCGGCTCGCAAGCGTCTGATAAAAATGGTAGAGCAGGGGACACCAGTGGAAGAACGCCGTTTCGGCGCGGGTGATTATCTGAGAGCGAGCTTCATCGAACCGTTCCGTTGCAAAAATGTTTTGATCGAAGGCGTGCGCGTGCGTCGTTCGCCGATGTGGGAATTGCATCCGGTGCTTTGCACGAACGTCATCGTGCGCGGCGTTCACATCGAGAGTCACGGCCCGAACAACGATGGTTGCGATCCGGAGGCGTGTCGCGACGTGTTGATCGAAGACACGGTGTTTGACACGGGTGATGATTGCATCGCCATCAAATCAGGACGGAATAACGATGGTCGGCGCATCGGTATCCCGACGGAGAATGTGGTCGTGCGGCGTTGCACGATGAAGGACGGGCACGGCGGTGTGACCATCGGTAGCGAAATCTCCGGTGGCTGCCGGAATGTGTTCGTGGAGGATTGCACGATGGATAGTCCGAATCTGGATCGCGCGATCCGGTTCAAATCGAACGCGGTTCGCGGCGGCGTGGTGGAAAATATTTTCGTGCGCAACGTGACGGTGGGCACGGTGGGCGATGCGGCGTTGCAGATTGATTTCGTTTATGAGGAAGGCGCGAATGGCCCGCACAAACCCGTGGTGCGAAATCTCGTCATCGAAAACATGACGGTCGCAAATGCGAAGCGAGTGCTGGATGTGCAGGGTTTTCCGGGTTCGGAGATCAGCGGCGTGCGTATCCACAACTCCAAGTTCAGCGGCATCAAGAGCGATGACGTGGTGAAGGAAGCGGATGTGAAACTGGTGGACTGCGTGGTGGAGGGGAAGAAATAAGCCAGAGAGGCACGGAGACGCAGAGTTTAGCCACAAATGAAACGCAGATTCGGTGGGGCGAGGCTACCGACGAGCCAAAAGGCCAGTTCAGACCCTTCGAAAAAAATTTCAAAAACATATTGCACACGAGTTCGCGACTGCTAGTATCCGCGTCCCGTCATCTGATAACGGCAACCATTTGCAGGTTCAGACGACGGTTCAAAAACGGAAAAATGTTCACGGCCAACACCGTGACATAGTAAAAATGAAAGCCAGACTTTACACAAAGTACGTCAACGATGTCGTGCCCGCTCTCAAGGCGAAGCACAATTACTCCAACGTCCATCAGATCCCGCGTATTGAAAAGATCGTGGTGAACATGGGCATCAGTGCCTCGTTGGAAAAGGGCGCGATTGAAGATGCGGCCAAAGACTTGACCTCTATCACGGGTCGCAAGCCGGCCATCAGCAAATCCCGCCACGCCATCGCCAACTTTAAGCTTCGCGAAAACCAACCCATCGGTTGCCGCGTGACGCTTCGCAAGGACGCGATGTATGAATTCTTTGATCGCCTCGTGGCTGTGACGTTGCCTCGTATCCGTGACTTCCGTGGTTTGTCTCCGCGCAAGTTTGATGGTCGCGGCAATTACACGTTCGGCATTTCCGATCAGTCTATTTTCCCTGAGATCGAATTGGAGAAGGTCAAGCGTCAGCAGGGTATGGATGTGACGATTGTGACGAGTGCGCCGACGGACGCGCAAGCGTTGGATCTTTTGAAGCACATGGGCTTTCCGTTCGCGGAGAAATAATTAACCACAAGAATTTATGGCTAAGACGTCATGGTTGGAGCGCAACAAGCGCAAAGCAGCAACGGTGAAGAAATTCGCCGCGAAGCGTGCAGAACTCAAAGCAAAGCGTGATTACGCCGGTCTCGCCGCATTGCCTCGCGATGCAAGCCCGACGCGTTTGGTGAACCGCTGCTCCATGAGTGGTCGTCGCCATGGTTATATGCGCAAGTTTGGTTGTTCCCGTCTCACGTTCCGTGAGGCTGCGTTGAACGGTTTGATTCCCGGTGTGGTCAAGGCGAGCTGGTAAGCTGCCGAGTGACTGAAAAGTTTAAGACCAAGAGTTTGTTATGATTGATCCGATTGCAGACATGTTGACCCGCATCCGCAACTCCAGCCGTGCGCTGTTGCCGACCGTGGTCATTCCTCATTCAAAGCTGAAGGAAAGCCTCGCGCACATCCTCAAGCAGGAAGGTTACATTTCCGAGGTTGCCATTGACACCACATTCCCCAAGACCATCAAGGTTCGCCTCAAGTATGAAGGCAAGAAATCTGTGGTCGAAGGATTGAAGCGCGTCAGTAAGCCTGGCCTTCGCAAGTATGTCGGTGCGACGGAAATCCCGCGCGTGCTCGGCGGATTGGGTGTGGCTGTGGTTTCCACTTCAGAGGGAATCATGACTGGCCAGCAGTGCCGCAAGAAAAACATCGGCGGAGAATTGCTCTGCTTCATCTGGTAAGTATTGATTTTATGTCGCGTATTGGAAAACAACCGATTGCCATCCCCGCCAAAGTCAAGGTGGAGATCAAAGGCCAAAAAGTGAACGTCGAAGGACCCAAGGGCAAACTCGCCTGGGAATTGCCCAAGCGCACCAGCTTGAAGGTGGAAGGCGACAAGATTGTTGTCAGCCGTGACGGTGAAGACGCGCAGGCGAAAGCGTTGCACGGATTGAGCCGCGCATTGGTCAATAACATGATCAAGGGCGTGTCGGATGGCTTCGTCAAGAAGCTTGAGATTCAAGGCGTCGGATTCAAAGCTGCCGTCACTGGCAAGGTTGTGAACCTGAGCCTCGGATTCTCGCATCCTGTGAATTATCCCATACCGGATCAGATCAAGGTCATGGTGGAAGAAAACACCAAGGTGACAATTGAAGGCCCGGACAAGCACATTGTGGGCAAAGTTGCTTCCGAGATCCGGGCTTATTATCCGCCTGAGCCTTACAAGGGCAAGGGAGTCCGTTACGTCGGCGAGAAGGTCGAGCGCAAGGAAGGTAAGACCGTTCAGTAATAATTAAATTTATCATCACGGCCAAAACCGTGGTTCAAAGAAAATGC
>JAYUAV010000112.1:0-4398 GCA_043741175.1 Verrucomicrobiota bacterium | reverse complement strand
CCGATCTACGACGTGACAGTGGCGGGCGGTGCTTCTATCTCTTCCATCATTGACCGGGAGTTTTTCCCGTCCAACAACGCCAACGGCAATGCGACGGGTGCTATTGCGGTTGATGTTGCGGGTGGACGCATCTTCGCACTGGACTCCAACAACGGCATCCTTGCGTTGAACTATGCTCCTCGCGTCTATGTCAGCCCCACAGCCAATGGCGCCATCGTCACTTGGACCGGACCGGGCGTCTTGCGAGCCGCCTCCGTCGTGACCGGACCTTACGTGGATGTCTCCATCAGCAGCCCCTACACGAACACGGCATCCGGCGCACAGTTCTATAGCGTCCGCCGCTGATAAGGGAACGGTTTAAGATTCATGGAAACCGGGACGGCGAACCGTCCCGGTTTCTTTTTGGAATGACACAAAGATGCCATTGGTTGAGATGACGGAACACGCTACATTCAAATCGAAACACATGAAACGCTTGCTCCATTCATTGCTCAGAATCCATGTCGCCCTCATCCTCGCGACCACTTTCACCGCCAGCGCGCAAGTCACGCGCTTGCTCGGCCTCGACATCTCGGCGTGGCAAGGGAACATCACGCAGACGACTTGGAACAACATCCGCACAAATGAGAACCGACAATTCATCATCCTGCGCTCCAGCCGTGGCGGCACCACTGGCTACTACAATCAGAACGACTCAGCCAATGCCAATGGCTTGAACACATTCTCCCAACGCTACGACGATCCCTACTACGTTCAGAATATGAACCGCGTCCCAGCCGCTGGGATGTACGCTGGCTCTTACCATTTCTCCCGTCCCGACATCATCGCTACCACCACCAACTCCGGCGGCATTCCGAACAACGGCACCGACGAAGCCGATCATTTCATCCAGATGGCTGGCCCGTGGATGCGTCCGGGCTATCTCGTTCCCGTTCACGATCTCGAAGCTGGCGACGGCATCCGCACTAACAATGAGATGGCGCAATTCTCCATAGATTTTTCCGACCGCATCTACACCGTGATGGGAATCCGCCCGGCCATCTACATCAACGGCAACTACGCCGCGTTCATTCTTGGAGGAGCTTCCGCCTCATTGCGCGATCAACTCGCTCAACCCTCAGCCAATCCGCCCACCCCCGTTTCTCCGGCAGCCCCGCAGTTGTGGAGCGCGCGCTGGCCGAACCAAGGCAGCCCCAATTCAATTGACGTACAGAACGGCGAACCCAAGGACAGCTACGCCGCCATCTATGGGCCGTGGGATGATTACGGCACCACGCACCCGTGGACATTCTGGCAATACGCCAGCACGCTCACGCTCCCGAGTTTCGGCGCGGGCAGCCTCGATGCAGATGTCGTGCGCGGGGGAATAGAATTTCTCAAAGACCAACTCGTCCCCGCAGTCTGGATGAACAACACCAGCGGCGATTGGAGCACGCTCACCAATTGGAACAGCGGACAGACGCCGATTGCGCCAGTGCAAGGGCCGGGGCAAGTCGCACGCGTTGGAACATTGACCATGCCGACACCGCGCCTACCGGGAGCTGCCGGTTCAGGCACAACCTCCGGCCAGCACGACACCGTGATCCTCGAACGTCCCAACACCAACATCACCGTCACGCTCTCCACCGGCAGTCACAACATCCGCAAACTTTACATGCGCGAGACGCTCGACATCACCGGCGGTTCACTCGTGGTGCTCTTTGCCCCGTCCTCGGATTCCACCACCAACGGCGCGCAATTCTCCGGGCCTGTGACACTCAGCGGCAGTGCCGTCTTTAGCGTTCACACACTTCAAGTGGACGCTGCACAAACCTTCACGCTCAACGGCGGCACAGTCATGCTGAACACCATCAAACTCATGCCCGGCGCTACGCCCGCCAAAATCTCTCTCGGCGGAAACGTGGGTCTCGCTCCGCTCACCAATAGTGCCTCCGTCATCGCCAACGGCAGCGGCGCAGGCACGCCTGGTTTCATTGATCTCACGGGTGGAACTCGCGTTTTCGGCATCAGCGACGGCACGGCGGAAGTGGACTTGTCCGTGAATGTGGCGATCACCAACGGCGCACTCATCAAGTCCGGATTGGGCACCATGAGTTTGAACACTGCGAACACCTACGCAGGCGGCACCACCATCAACACCGGACGTTTGCTCGTCAACAACACCACCAATTCCGGCACAGGCACGGGCAGCGTCGCCGTCATTGTTGGGGGTTACCTCGGCGGCACGGGAACAATCGCTGGAATCGTCACCGTCAGTAACACCGGCACGATTGCGCCCGGCACCGCTTCCGCCATTGGCAAACTCACGCTCGGCAGTGCGCCGGTGTTGAACGGGACAAACTTCTCCCGCATCAATCGCAATGGCGGCTCACCGTTGTTCGATCAACTCGCGCTCTCGAGCGGCACGCTTACTTATGGCGGCACACTCGTTGTTTCCAATGCGGGCGCGGCACTCACTGGCGGCGAAGTGTTCACCAACTTTAACGCAGCTACCTATTCCGGCACGTTTGCCTCCACGATTCTCCCCGCGCTCTCCGCCGGATTGAACTGGCATCTCGGTCGCCTCACCACCGACGGCACGATCCGCGTGAATCGCGCTCCCGTCGCCAACACCGACAACGCCACCAACGCGCCGTCCTACGTTTTGCAAATCCCCATCGCAAGCCTACTCACCAACGACACCGACGCGGACACCGACACGCTCTCCGTCAGCGGCATCACGCTCACGACCACCAACGGCATCACGCTGACCACGAATGCCACCACGATCTTCTACTCAAATTCTGTGAGCGTGAGCGACCGGTTCACCTACACCCTCAGCGACGCCAGCGGCGGCAGCGCGACAGGCGCAGTTCAAATCACATCGCTGCCCATCACCAACGTTCCGCCTTCCATCAGCACTCAACCGCAATCCCAAACCGTGAAGCTCGGCTCAAACGTCCTGTTCTCTGTCATCGCTTCGGGCACACCGACACCCGGCTATCAATGGCAGTTCAACGGCTCACCCATCTCCGGCGCGACAGCGAGCACCTACATCCGCAGCAACGCGCAATTCACTGACGCGGGAAATTATTCCGTCCTCGTCACCAACAGCGCGGGTTCGCCCGTCAGTTCCAACGCCGCACTCACCGTGTTGCCGCTCGCGCCTATGTGGTTTCAGGCGATCACGCCGCTGCCCGATGGCCGCATGACACTCGTCGTCACGGGCGAACCCGGTTACGCCTACTCGGTGGATCGCTCCACCAATCTTGCCAACTGGAATCAGATCACCAACCTGATGAACACCAACGGCACGTCCGCTTTCACAGATCATTCAGCGACAAATTCCGACAAAGGATTTTATCGCGCACGGCAATAATTTTCTCCTCCAAACAATCTATGAACGCAATCAACACAAACAGAACCAAGCGACCGGCCTTCACCCTCATCGAACTGCTCGTCGTGATAGCCATCATCGCGATCCTCGCGGCGATGTTGCTGCCCGCGCTCGCCAAGGCGAAAGCCAAAGCATTTCAGATCAACTGCACCAGCAACCTCAAACAGATCGGCGTTGCCATTGAGTTATACACGATGGACAACGAAGATTACCTTCCGGGGCCGTGTTGGACGGGCATGTTTTTCACTTACAGAATCGGCGCATCAACACCGATGGACCCTAAAGGATACGACGGTTCACTCGCCGCCTACATCGCCAGTTATCTTTCATATCCGTCTCCCGCTCCGCTCCTCATTCGTACAGCTATCGTTGCGATCTGTCCTGCCCAATATCGTGTGCTGCCAAAGATTGCCCCAGCACCCCCGTTAAGCGTTCCGGTCAGTTACTTCTCACTTCGATCCGTCACCAATGATCCGCCCGTTGGCAATAACCGTGTGATTTATCCTTTCGGACGCCCGGACATTGACGCCTCGCTTACGGATCGCGACCCCAATCGCAAGTACGAGAAATCTCAAAAGTCGCTCGCCATTCGCAACCGTTCGGAAAGCTGGGCTATGACCGATTGCGATCAGCAACTGCTGACCAGCCTCGGTATTGCTGGAGCTACCTATCAAGGCTACGTCCCTGCGCTCCCCGTCCACAGCGGCCCATCACCCGCCACGCGCCAGTATCTCTACTACGACTGGAGCGTCCGCTCGGCCAAGACTGCGAAGTGATTCGCGCGGTCATTCGCTACGTCCGCCCGCGTGCGAATGGAACTGGCGGGCACTCTTTGGAGTGCGGAGACTTGTCTCCGCTTTAACTGCTGGGACGACTTGTCGTCCCAGCAGCACCGCGTCCAGCGGTGCGTCGCACAGACAAGACGCTCGTGTCATTGCGGCGACTCTCGGGTGCGTGCGCCGAGCCGCTCTGCGCGGCTCTGCCTGAGCGACAAGTCGCTCAGGCAACGAAAGCGGAGACAA
>JAYUAV010000111.1:0-2374 GCA_043741175.1 Verrucomicrobiota bacterium | reverse complement strand
GCCGAGAGCGATTTAGCACTTACGGAATCTCCAACTTCACAAACTGTCCGGGCTGAATACTGGCCACGGCAGACTGGATCAATGCGGCGGCTGCTTCGATGCGGTGAAGGTCGTTGGTGGAAAGTTCAAGAATCGGGATGCGGCGTCCGGCGAGATTTTGCTGGTAGCGAATGTTCTGATCAGAAGTGATGAACAGATCGAACTTGCCCTCTGCCTGTTTCAGCAGATCGCCGTTCTTGAACCCGCCCCAGCCATGCTTTTGAGCGGTCATGCAATCGTGGTTTGTCAGCAGCTTACGCATCGGCCACGGAACGCATTCATCCAGCAATATCTTCATGCAGCCGGACTGAGCAACGCGGATTCAGAACGCGATAAAATCAAGCAGGCCATCTCTCGTGTGACAGACGGAAAACATTCGAGAAATTCTTCTAGCGAATAATTACGTTCCAGATACTCGAACAGAGTCTTGACCGGCACGCGTGTGCCTTTGAACACGGGAGTGCCGCCAAGGATTTCCGGGTCAACGGTGATGAGCGCGTTCAAGTTCACGGGCGAAGTATAGCACTCATGTCATCGAAAAGTAAAACGCAGCTTGTCCGTGCCAACGCCGAGGAAGTCGCACGTCGCTTGCAGGAATTGAAGTGGTGAGGGGAAAAGCTCCAAGCACCAACATCCAAGAACCAGAGAACATCCAAACAGCAAGTTCCAAGCTGACGTGTCTCGTGCTGCGTTTGGTTTTTGGAGGTTGAAGTTTCTCTGGAGCTTGGTGTTTGGAATTTGGAGCTTCAACGTCAGCTACGCTTGATTAGCTTCGAGATGTTCGTTGATGTTGGAGTGGGTTTATTGCAGCCAGAAGTTTTTCATTTCACCGGGCGCGATTTTCCGGCATCGTCCCTGAGATATGGGAAAACGCCGCGAAGCCCGCGAAAGGGCCGTCCAGTTTCTGTTCCAGCATGACTTGAATCCACGCGAAGACCTCGACGCGGCCCTCAATGAATTCTGGGAATCACAACGCGCGGCTTCCATCGCCGAGGATAAGGGCCGCGCCAATTGGAATGAGCCGGTTGTGCTCCCGCCGCCCACAGCGGGTGAGGCCGAGATGCGTCTCTTCTCCGAGCCGCTTATTCGCGGCACGATGCAGCATCGCGACGTGATTGATGAACACATCAAGAAGCACGTCAAGAACTGGGATTTCAACCGCATCGCTCCGGTAGATCGCAACATTCTGCGCCTCGCGATTTACGAAATGTTCCACCGCGATGACATTCCGCCCGTCGTCAGCATCAACGAGGCGGTGGACATCGCGAAAAAATTCTCCACTGAAGACAGCGGCAAATTCGTCAACGGCATCCTCGACAAGGTGAAGGCGGAACTGATGCGCCCGGCGAGGATCGTGAAATGAATCCAGAAGTCAGAGGTCAGAAGTCAGAGGCTGGAAGTCAGGGGGCAGTAGTACGGCCTCCGAGTTTCGGCGTCCGACCTCAAGCCTCTGGCTTCGCTGATTTGCATCTTCATTCACATTACTCCGACGGCACGTTCACGCCGGAAGAGATCGTGGCGCGTGGGCAGAAGCAGGGGTTGAGCGCGTTGTCGCTCACGGATCACGACACGGTGGAGGGTTGCGAGATGATGGCGAGCGAGTGCGCGAAAGTGGGGATTGAATTCGTCGTCGGCACTGAGCTTACCTCCGAGCATAACGATATCGAACTGCACATGCTCGCTTACTTTGTTGATCCCAAGAACGAGCGGTTGCTCCGCGAGATCGCCAAGTTTCAAATTGTCCGCCAGGAGCGTATCCGTGAAATGGTGGCCAAGATCAATGCGCTCGGCGTGCCGCTCAAGGCCGAGGATGTTTTTGCGCTGGCGAACTGCAAATCGCCCGGACGCCCGCATGTGGCGCGGACTCTTGTTCGCAAAGGTATGTGCCGCACGTTGGATGAAGCTTTCGAGCGTTTCCTGAAAAATGGGCGGCCCGCTTGGGTGCCGAAATCTAAGATGTCGTCGCTCGAAGCCATCGAGTTGATCCATCACGCAGGCGGGCTTGCTGTGATGGCGCACCCCGGATTGAATCGCACGGATCAAGTCATTCCTGATCTCGTCGCTGCGGGTCTCGACGGCATCGAATGTTTTCATACGAAACATCCGCCCAAGACCTCGGCGCATTACTTGGACATTGCCGCCAAGTATAATCTGCTCATCACGGGCGGCAGCGATTGCCACGGCATGAGCAAAGGTCGTCCGCTCATCGGCACTGTGCGCCTCTCCCGCGAGCATTTTGATAAACTTAAAGCCAAAGCCCTGAACCGCTCATGAATCCGAGGGCGTGTGAATGCAGCTTAACAGGTAGGGCGCGTCACTCCGTGCGCGCCGTCGT
>JAYUAV010000110.1:0-3033 GCA_043741175.1 Verrucomicrobiota bacterium | reverse complement strand
GGGGCGTTGATCGCCTTTGGCCTTTTTTATGTGATTCAGCAAATTCGCGGCAAAGGCCACGGCCATTCGCACCTTTTCGGTGGACACGCACATGACCACGGTGAGGTTGAACACGGCCCGCGCGACGGCTTGCTCGTGGACACCGGCCACGGATTAATCGAGATCACCGTTTTTGAAACGGGTGTGCCGCCGCAGTTCCGGCTTTTTTTCTATGACGGGCGCAAGCAGCCGCGTTCCGTTCCCGTTGCCGACCACATAAAAATTGAAACCGTGCGTCCCGACGGTGCGCGCCAGACTTTCGCCTTTCGCGCCAATGGTGAATACCTCGAATCCACCACCGACATCCCCGAACCGCACGAGTTCAAAGCCATCGTTCAATTATCTCACGGCAGCCACGCGCACACCCATGAAGTGCAATTTGAGGAACACGATCACGCTCACAGCGGTTGCGACCATAACAGCGAAGCGGTTCAGCCACCGCCGCGCAAATCGGATTGGGCGGCGATTCTCAGCCTGCTCGCGTTGCTGACCTTTTCGCCGTGCGAAGGATTCCTGCCAGTCTATGTATCCGGCGTGCGTTATGGCTGGAGTGGATTCTTTCTGCTGACGCTGATTCTTTCGGTAGCCACCGTTGCGGGGATGGTTGTATTCACCTGGCTCACGCTCGCGGGCATGGAGAAGCTCAAGCTCCAGTTAATCGAAAAATACGAGCGCGGCATTCTCGGCGGTTTGCTTTGTCTGCTAGGATTGCTGGTGATTCTTTTTGAGCATTGAAGCCTATGAGCGACGACCACAAACATGAACACGGTGCTTGTTGCGGCGGGAATGCCCACGAACCGGCAAAGGCGGCGCGCGTTCTTAACGCCGACGTGAAGGCGAGCAGCCAAACCACGCTGCGCGTCGCCGGAATGGATTGCCCGGATGAAATCGCCGCGATTGAACGCGCGCTTAAACCGCTCGCCGGAGTTGGCGAGGTCAAAGTGAACCTCATGGCGGGGACGGCGACGATTGCTCACGAAGCTTCGGTGACACCGGAACAACTCATCAAAGCCATTGGCACGGCAGGCTTAAAGGCTTCACCAATGGCGGATGGGCACGGTGCGGAGGACGAACACAGCGACGGCTCTAGTCGCATCCGCCTCGTTTCCGTGATTATTTCTGGCGTCTTCACCGGAATTTCACTCCTGCTGCACTGGCAAAATCTTCTCGCGCCATACGGAACAATTGCCGCCGCCCTGATCGCCATACTCGCCAGCGGCTGGCTCATTCTTCCGAAAGCGCTTCGCGCTCTGCGCCACTTCTCGCTCGATATGAACGTGCTGATGAGCGTCGCGGTGATTGGCGCGGCTGCCATCGGCGAATGGACGGAAGCGGCGGCAGTCGTGTTCCTGTTCGCGTTGTCGGAACTGCTGGAAGGATTCAGCGTCGGTCGTGCTCGCCGGGCAATTCAATCGTTGCTCGAACTCACGCCGGAAACCGCACTGGTGAAACGCGGCGACCAGATTCAGGAAGTTAAGGTTGAGGAAGTCAAAGTGGATGAAACGCTCATCATCAAATCGGGCGCGAGCGTGCCGCTTGATGGCGTTGTGAGTCTCGGCGAATCCGCCATCAACCAAGCGCCCATCACCGGCGAATCCATGCCGGTCGAAAAGAAATCGGGCGACACCGTGTTCGCGGGAACAATCAACGGCGAAGGCTCGCTCGAAGTGAAAGTCACCAAGGCTTCGACCGACACCACGCTGGCAAAGATCATCAAGCTAGTCGGCGACGCGCAGGGCCAGAAAGCGCCGTCGCAACGGTTCGTTGATAAGTTCGCCAAGATTTACACGCCGGTGGTTTTCGTGGCTGCGATTCTTGTGCTCCTGTCCGGCCCGCTGCTGTTTCACGGCGCATGGATGGAATGGACGTATCGCGCCTTGGTTCTGCTCGTCATCGCCTGTCCGTGTGCGTTGGTTATTTCCACGCCAGTTTCAATTGTGTCCGGCCTGACCGCAATGGCGCGGCGCGGCGTGCTCATTAAGGGCGGGGTGTTTCTTGAGGAAATCGGGAAGCTAAAAGCCCTCGCCGTGGACAAGACCGGCACGATCACTGAAGGCAAACCTCGCGTCCAACAAGTGATCCCGTGGAATGGAAAATCCGAGGAAGAAATCTTGCGCGTTGCCGCCGCGATTGACACACACTCCGAACATCCGCTGGCGCAAGCCGTCGTGAAGTGTGCGGAAGAAAAGAAGATTCAGTTCCCGCGCAGTGAAAATTATCAGTCCAAAACCGGGCGCGGTGCGGAGGCACAAATTGACGGGCACATATATTTCGTCGGCAACCACCGCTTCGCGCACGAATCCGCCGTCTGCTCGGATGAACTGGAAAAGAAACTTGGCGAGATCGAAGCGCAAGCGCTGTCGGTCGTTATCGTCGGCCATAAACCACACGAAGGCTGCAAGGGCGAAGTGCTTGGGATTCTGGCGGTCGGTGACACCATCCGCCCCAACGCCATCGAAGCCATCAAAGCACTTCACGCCGCCGGAGTGGAAAAAATCGTCATGTTGAGCGGCGACAATCAGCGCACTGTGGACGCGATTGCCAAACAGGTCGGCATTGATGAAGCGAAGGGCGATTTGCTGCCCGACCAGAAAATCGAGCGCGTCCGCGAATTGCTCGCGCAGCACAAGCACGTCGGCATGATCGGCGACGGCGTGAACGACGCGCCCGCGATGGCCGCAGCAAGCATTGGCATCGCAATGGGCGGCGCGGGAACGGACACCGCGATTGAAACAGCAGACATCGCGCTGATGCAGGATGATCTGAGTAAAGTGGCCGAGGTGATACTGCTCGGGCAACGCACCGTGCGCGTCATTAAGTCGAACATCGCTTTCGCACTGATTGTGAAAGCCATTTTTCTTTTGCTGGCCCTATCAGGGCACACGAGTCTCTGGCTGGCAATTCTGGCGGATACTGGAGCCACACTCGTTGTCATTGCCAATGCGCTGCGGTTGCTGAAATGGAAATGAGCGCGAAAAGTAAAATACAGCTTTC
>JAYUAV010000109.1:0-9750 GCA_043741175.1 Verrucomicrobiota bacterium | reverse complement strand
TCCATCTTGGCGCGGGTGAGAGATTTTTGGATGTGCTTCGGCCCGCTCGCATCCGCCGTGATGAACGGGAGATTGATGTCGTAGGTCGTCGAACTGGAGAGCGCGATCTTGGCTTTCTCGGCTTCTTCCTTGATGCGTTGGAGCGCGTCGGGCTGCTTGCGCAGGTCCATGCCCGCTTCCTTCTTGAACTCGTCGAGAATCCAATCCATCAGCGTATTGTCCCAGTCGTCACCGCCGAGATGCGTGTCGCCGTTGGTGGCTTTGACTTCAAACACGCCATCGCCGATTTCGAGCACGGAAATATCGAACGTGCCGCCGCCCAAGTCATACACGGCGATCTTCTCGTCCTTCTTCTTGTCGAGACCATACGCGAGCGACGCAGCGGTCGGCTCATTGATAATGCGGAGAACTTCCAAGCCCGCGATGCGTCCGGCGTCTTTCGTGGCCTGACGTTGCGAGTCGTTGAAATAAGCAGGAACAGTGATGACGGCTTGCGTGACTTTTTCGCCGAGACGCGTTTCGGCGTCGGCCTTGAGCTTGGCGAGAATCATCGCGGAAATTTCGGGCGGCGAAAACTGCTTGGCCTTGCCGTCCACTTCGACCTCGACGGCACAATCGCCATTGGAAGCCTTCACAACCTTGTAAGGCATGCGCTTGATCTCTTCCGCGACCTCATCAAACTTGCGCCCCATGAAGCGTTTGACGGAATAAATCGTGTTGCGCGAATTGGTGACGGCCTGACGCTTCGCCGCGTCGCCGACGATGCGCTCGCCGCTCTTGGTGAACGCGACGACGCTCGGCGTGGTGCGTTTGCCTTCGGAATTTTCCAGAACGAGCGGCTCGCCCGCATCCATGACCGCCATGCAGGAGTTCGTCGTTCCCAAATCAATGCCTAAAACTTTTGCCATAAAATTATTTTGTGTGTTGTGGACGGGTTTAGTCCGAGCATCCCTACGCCAGTCCCGTGCCAGCGGGATGATGTGCGTTGAAATCGTTTCAATCCCGAATGAATCCGTAGATTTCGCCGAGGACGCCGATGGTAAGAAGTGTGCCGCGCGCGACGGCATGGCACAGCGAATTTGCAGTGGCACGCGGGCGGATGGCTCAGAAACGCGACTTTGCGAACCTCAGCACGTCATTTGCAAATCTAGCCACTCCGGGTCACCGACCCACGTTCCAAAATGTTGAGGCCATCGTGATTATCGGGGTGCGATTGATGGCATTCAAATCTTGCGCGCAACTGGCAACCTTGCAGTGCAATCCGCGACCGTTGAATTCAAATTGCCATGACGAAAAACTTTTCTCCGTCTTCCAAGTTGAACCTGCTCGACTCACAGCAAGAGCCTTTCTACGCTGTGCCCATGCGCGACGCATCACTTAATTTCCTCCGAAAACTTTGCAACACTCCCAGCCCTGTCGGCCACGAAACTCGCGGTCAGCGCGTGTGGCTCGATTACGCGGCGCCGTTCGCTGATGAAACCTTCTCCGACGCTTACGGCAATTGCGTGGCCGTGTTGAACAAGGGCGGTTCGCCACGCATCATGCTCGCCGCACACGCGGACGAGATCGCCATGTCGGTCAATTACATTGACGACAACGGCTTCATCTATGTCCGGCGCATGGGCGGTGTGGACGCCGCCATCACGAAGGCGCAGCGCGTCGTCATTCACGCCAAGAAAGGCCCGGTCAAAGGCGTTGTCGGCAACGTCGCCCCGCATCTCACGAGTCGCGATGGCGATGCAAAGCCGCCGAAGATCCACGAAATCTTCATAGATATTGGCGTCAGCAAACGCAGCGAAGCGGAAAAACTTCTCCGCATTGGCGATCCCATCACACTTGCCGATGAGTTTGATATTTTGCGCGGTGAACTCGCCGTCGCGCGCGCGTTTGATAATCGCATCGGTACATTTGCCGTCGCAGAAGCATTGCGATTGTTGACCGACTCGAAAGGAAAGTTGAAAGCCGAAGTGTGCGCGGTGTCGAACGTGCAGGAGGAAGTAGGACTGCTCGGTGCGCGACAGATCGCGTATTCGCTCAAGCCAGACATCGCGCTGGTCGTGGACGTGACGCACGCCACAGATTATCCGACTGTAAGCAAGACGCAGCATGGCGACATCAAGATCGGTAGCGGCCCGGCAGTGACTCATGGCGGGTGCAACCATCCTGATGTGGTCGCGCGTGTGGAAGCGGTGGCCAAGGCGAAAAAGATTTCACTCCAACATGAAGCGATGTCTGCCACAAGCGGCACGGACACAGACGTGATTTTCTGGACGCGCGGCGGCATCGCGAGCGCGCTGATCAGTTTGCCGAACCGTTACATGCACTCGCCAGTGGAAGTCGTGAGCTTGAAAGACCTCGAACAGATTCCGCAACTGCTCGCGGCGTTCGCGTTGTCAGTGAAGAAGGGCGAGAAGTTCAAGGTGAAGATTTGAGTGGGGCGCGGGCTTCAGCCCGCTTCATCGTCCGTACAGGAAAGATCACGACCATCGGCGAATGATTTCAGTTGCATGGGCATTGAAGCGGCGTGAACGCCGCGCTCCGCAATCGCATCGGACGTATTGCGTATCCTTGAGCAGACTTCTATTCTCGCAGCATGGATTCCCACGAAGCATACGTTGCGCTCAATCTCATTGAAGGCGTCGGCCCGGTGCGGGCGCGTTCGTTGGTCGAGCATTTCGGCGATGCGCCCGCAGTTCTCTCCGCTTCCAAATCTCAACTGCTTCACGTTCGCAACATCGGCGACGAGACGGCTGAATCCATTTGTTCGTGGGAAAAGAACATTGATCTCGCGGGCGAAATGAAAAAGCTCGCGGACTTCGGCTGTCGCGTTCTTATCCAGACGGACGAAGAATACCCCGCGTCGTTGCGCGAGATTTACGATCCGCCGATGGTTCTGTTCATCAAAGGTTCATTGACGCCCAAAGATAAGAACGCCGTGGCGATGGTCGGCTCGCGGCAGACGACGAATTACGGTGTGGAGACGGCGCGCAAGCTCGCGTATCAACTCGCCTATGTCGGCGTCACCGTGGTGAGCGGGGGCGCGCGGGGAATTGATACGGCGGCGCATCAGGGAGCGATGGCAGCGAAGGGTCGCACCGTTTGCGTTCTCGGCACGGGCATCAACATTGTATTCCCGCCGGAGAACAAGGAACTCTTTGAGCGCATCGTTCAGAACGGTTGCCTGATGTCGCAGTTTCCGTTCAACCGCAATGGCGACAAACAATCGTTCGCCATCCGCAATCGTATCGTTGCAGGCATGACGCTCGGCACGGTCGTTGTCGAAGCTGACCTGCACAGCGGCGCGCTGATCACATCGAACTTCGCCACGGAATATGGGCGACAGGTTTTCGCCGTGCCGGGGCGCATTGATTCGCCGCGCAGCAAAGGGTGTCACGATCTCATCAAAAAAGGCGCGAAGCTGTGCGAGGGCGCAGAGGATATTCTCAGCGAGTTCGAGTATTTATTTCCATCGAGCAACCGTCCTCCGTCTGTTGGAGAAACCGGGGTGTTGCCAGCACTGGAACTCTCCGAGAACGAACAGCGCGTCCTCGACACATTGCGTAAGGACGACGACACGAGCATTGACGAAGTCATCCGCAAGAGCGGTTTGCCAAGTTCGATGGTGAGTGTGGCGTTGTTGAGTCTGGAGATGAAGCGCGTGGTGAAACAATTGCCGGGAAAATTGTTCGTCCGCAATCGGTGAAAGGGCGGACGGTTTTGTTGGAGTTCAAGCTTTAGCTTGTCGGGCATTTTTCGATTGTTGGGGACAAACTAAAGTTTGAACTCCAACTCACTTTGTCGCCGCATCTTTGGATTTACTCCACCGCTTCTTCCGCATCGCCTTCTTCCTTCAGCGCGATTCCATATTCGTTGAGTTTGTTGCGAAGCGTTCGGACACTGATGCCGAGTTTGCGCGCGGCGTGAGTGCGGTTGCCGCTGCACAAATCGAGAGTGCGAATGATGTGGGACTTCTCGAGATCGCCGAGAGACATTATGCCTTCCGCACCGTCTGCGGCAGTGGAGGCAATGCTGGCCATGATGGCGTTCCCAGCCACGGGCGAAGCAGAGATGCCTGCTGCACCACTGAAACCCAGATGCGCGGGCTTCAATTGCTCGCCGTCGGCGCAAAGGATCACCGCGCGCTCGATGACGTTCTGCAATTCGCGCACGTTGCCGGGCCATGAATGATTTTCCAGCGCGTTCCGACACGACGGGGCAAAGCCGCCGACCTTCACGCCATGTTTGCGCTCGAAGCGGTGCATGAATTGTTCTGCGAGAAACACAATGTCCTCGCGACGTTCGCGCAATGGCGGCACCAACACGGGAACGACGTTCAATCGAAAATACAAGTCCTGCCGGAACTCCTTCTTCTCGACGCTCTGTTCAAGATCGCGGTTGGTGGTGGCGATGACGCGCACGTCCACCTTGATGGTGCGTGAGCCGCCGACGCGTTCGAGTTCGCGCTCCTGCAACACGCGGAGCAATTTGGCCTGCACTTGCGGCGAGATTTCGCTGATTTCGTCGAGCAGAATTGTTCCACCATGCGCGAGTTCAAAGCGGCCTTCACGTTTGGTTGATGCGCCGGTGAACGAGCCTTTCTCGTGGCCGAAGAATTCACTCTCAATGAGATTTTCGGGGACGGCGGCACAATTAACGCGGATGAACGGCGCGTTGTTGCGCGGGCTTTCGCGATAGATGGCGCGCGCGACGAGCTCCTTGCCGGTGCCGCTCTCGCCATGAATCAAAACGGTGGCCTGAGTGCGGGCGACTTTGCGGATGATCTGGCGGACTTGTTCCATTGCCGGGCTGCGTCCGAGCAGTTCGTAATGATTCTCATCGCCTTCGTCCTGCGTGAGGAATTTGTTGACCTTGACGAGTTGCGTGAACTCCTCGGCCTTCTTGAGAATGACATCAATCTGCTCGCCGGAAAACGGCTTGAGCATGTAGTCGAACGCGCCGTTCTTCATGCACGCCACGGCGGATTCCACGGTGCCGTAACCCGTCATCATAATGACGAGCGGTTTGGAAGGACGCGTCTGGACTTGTTTTAGAAATTCCGTGCCGTCGCCGTCGGGCAATCGCACATCGCAGAAAATCAGGTCGAAGTTGTCCTTGTTAAGATACTCCTGCGCGTCGGCGATGCTGCCGCAACCCGCGACATCGTAGCGACGGTTACGGAGTTGCTGTTCGAGACTTTTGCGAACGAGCGCGTCGTCCTCCAAGACTATGATTTTTTCAATCGGCATTGCTACAATGCCAACACCTGTTGCTGCGTCCTTGCAGCATCACCGCCCCTGGCGACGATACATGTCCGCGACGAAATGAGGTCGCTGACGATTAGCCGAGGGCAATTGGCGCGGTGGGACGAGTCCCTTCCGCAACAACGCCTGCTCGTTCTCCCGGTCAAGGACGATGATCTTCATGATCAAATCCTGATTCTGACGGAGTAGTCCCGGCACTTCTGGATACTGTGCGCGATCTGTCGGACTGAGACTCTGCCAGGTGGCGCGGTGTTGGCGGATTTGATTTAGCGACTGGTTGAGACGGGGAAGCAAGTTTTTTTTGGCCTGGTACGATTCAAATGATGGCCCGGTTTCGGTGTGATGCAGGGCGTGGCTCTCGTTTTCCACGAGCGTAAGAATCTCCTGACACAGGGACAGATGCCCGCGCAGATCGGTGACCATCGAGTTGAGAGAAATCATTTCGCGCTGAGCGCGACAGCGGGATCGGGCGCACCGTGGAATCCGTTATTGATGGCTTCAGTCTTCATCTGCCACTTCAAGTTCTCTTTGCGCCAGCGGGCCATGTCGAGCACGGCGTCAAGACTGAGCGTTCGCTTGGCGGAGTCCAGTTCTTTTTCGCGTGCGATGATCTTGCCGTAAAGCTCGGCGGCTTTCGTGGGCTGCATCAACCGCTCATACACCATGCCCATCTGATACCAGACGGGAATCTGCCATGACGCGGCATCGTTGATCTTCGCGAGGTTCTGATAAATCTCCAGCGCGTTCAGGTAGTCGCCTTCCTTGTAAAGCTGGTTGGCGATCTCGTTGCCGGTGCGTTGCTGCCAATAAATCCAGTTGCCCGGTTTGTTCGTGGAGGTCGTCTCCTGCGATTCGAGCAACACCAACACCTGCTGCGTGGCTTCACGCGCACGCCCCAGTTTCTTTAACGAGTCGGCCAGAAGAAAACGCACCTCGGCGACTTCTCCCGTGTCGGGATATTTTGTCAGGAAGAACTCGGATTGCGCGATCACCTCGGTGTGCTTGTTCATACACGACAGCGACCGGATCATTTTGTAGATGATCTGGGATTTGTTGAGCTGCGGGCTGTCGAGCTTGAGCAGGCGACCGAGGAATTCCCCTGCTTCGCCGAACTTGCCTTGCAGATAATACGTGTCCGCGATCTCCGTCTGCGCCTGCAAGACGAGCCGCTGATAATAGTCGAGCCGATCCTGCTTCAGCCGCATGGACGTAGTCAACACCGCGTAAAATTTCGAGAGTGCCATCGTGGGCGCGCCCATCTGGCGATAGAGCAAACCTTGCCGCAGATAAACTTCCGCCGCGCTGGGGTCGTCAGGATACCGATCCAGATATTGATTGAAGACCTGCTGCGCCCGCGCGTGCTGCTGATTTTCCTGAGCCATTAATCCCATCTCCAGCAGTGCCGTGCGGTGCATGGTTTCAGGTGCGTCAGCTCCGAGAACCATCACGAATGATTTTTCCGCCGCTTCAAAATTCTTCTCGCGCTTCATGCGTCGCGCCCATTCCAACATCGCATCCAGATCAGCCTGCTTAGATGAACCCGGCACGGTGGCTTGTTGTTTCTCAACGAGATTGGTGGTGACTAAATCATCCGACGCATCGCGAAGCGCGGGATTGACCTCAACGGGCGATGGCACGGCGGCAACCTTGTTCGCTTCGGGATGCGCCGCTGGATTGCGTGACGATGCGACGCCATTGGTCGCTTCGCGCGAAGTCTCCTTCGCAACGTGTGGATCGCCGTGACCTTTCGCTTCGCTGGCGGAGGTTGGATTGCAGCATGAAAAGATCAGCACCATCGCGACGCCACCGAGACGCGCGACCCAATTAGTTTTTGAGACGGAGTTCATGGCTTAGGCTTGGAAAAGTTGACTGTGCTGGACTGCGCGGGCGGACGCGCAGGAGTGAAACCCGTTTGCGGAATGACAATCGTCTCGCGCGAACCACCGTTCACCATCGGCGCAAAAAACCTCATCAACATCTGCGGCGTGACGATCGTGTTCGTCTCCAACATCGGGCCGATCAACGGCAACTCCAGCTCAGGTCCGATTGTGGGCTGTTGCGCGTCAGATACCGGCGGCTCGTGCATGAGCGAACTCGTGGCGGGCAAATCATTCGTAGGCGCGTCCACGGGGATTTCAGGAATCATGTCGAGGCGTGAACCGTTGCCAAGAGTGATCGAGATCGCGCCTTCGATGGGCAGCGCGGCTGCGGGTTGTGTCGTTGCCACCGCTGCGAACCGCAACGCCACCGGCCCGACGGCGGGCAGATATATTTGCGGGCCAGCCTGCGATGCGGCAGTGAGCATCAAGATCGCGAAGATGAATCCGTTCCTGTTCATATAAGGCGAACGTCCGTGTCCGCCAACTCTGCATCGGCAGGTCGGTGGGTGGACTTGAGAAGGAAAAATTCAGAAGAACTAACAAAACGCCTTGCCCGCGTGGACTACTTCCCGATCTTCGTCGCCACGAACGCATACCGCGCGTGCGTGAATCCATTCACTACCTTATCGAAATAATATTTCACCCCGCGAGACAACACCACGCGTTTCACCGTCAGCTTCAATCCCGCCGCTTCAAAATAATCCCTATACTCGCCCAGCGAACAGCCGGGCAACTCGACCGCCTCCGTCTCTTTACCTTTGTGCGGCTTGAGCTTCACGAAAGGCCGCACGGGTTCCCGGATGGCGATGAATGTGCCGTTGGGTTTCAACACGCGCTTCACCTCGCGCAACACACGTGGGATATGAACCGATTGATGCAGCGCGTCTGAGCAGACAACCGCGTGAAAATGGTTCGACGGAAATTCAAGCTTCTCAAAGTCCGCCGGTGTGCGAATGATCTTGGCTTCGTTCGCCCGAAGCAGTTTGAAAATCTTCGGCGCTTCGTGCTTCAACAACTTTGCGGAGACATCCGTCGTCACGACTTCGACGACGAGTGGAAGTTTGGAGAGTTCCGCACTGAACCAACCTGAACCCGCACCGATCTCCAGCACACGCCCTCGAATGTCGAGCGCGCAGTGTTTGGTGAGGAACGGGATGAACTTGGGGAAATCATCTTTCACACAACGCAACCAATCCGCCTCGCTCTTGAAGGTGACGCCGGGATGCGACTTCTCCGCCCGCTCGATGATTGTGGCGGGCAGTTCAATTTTCTTTTCGACGTATTTGGATTCAGTCGCGCTCACTACGGTGAAAAGTTAAGAAGCCGCCGCGCTTGGCGCAACGGGAAACAGGTTCGTAGGGCAAAAAAGGTGATGGCCTGATTTAATTGTAGGGCACGACGTACGGAGTGCCTTGCCGAAACGACTCGTCACTCCGTCGCCAACAAACTGGGTTGCGCGCTCTGGCTGCAATCTCCAACCTACGCGTCGCCGATGCCTCACATTCACGACAAAATTGATTTCACCGTCGCCATCTTCGTTGTTCACGACGAGAAGGTGTTGCTCATCCATCATCGCAAGCTCGACAAGTGGCTGCCGATCGGTGGACACATCGAACTGGATGAAGACCCAGAGCAGGCGGCGTTGCGCGAAGCGAAGGAAGAGAGCGGCCTCGATGTGGAACTGCTCGGCGAGCGTCCGCCCACCACCGAACCCGGCACGCGCGCGCTTATCAATGCGCGTTTCCTCGACATCCATCGCATCAACGACACGCACGAACACATCGGCATGATCTATTGGGCGCGAATCAAAAGCGGCGCAACCACGCTCGCCGCCGAAGAGCATCTCGACATCCGCTGGTGTTCCATTGCCGACCTCGAAACGCTTCAACCCGCCATGAGCAACGCCGTGAAGTGGTATTGCCGCAAAGCCATTGAGGAAGTCTCAAGCTTAAAGTCTAAAACTTAAAGGCAGGACGTCCTTTTAAGCACCACGTTTCCCCGATGACTCATCGCCAACTCAAGGCCGGTTACTTCGCTCTCGCGGGATTGAACACCGTCGCCACGTCCTACTACTTCAACTACCTGTTCTTTTTCCTGCGCGACCACTTTGGATTCGGCAACAAAGAGAACCTCTGCGTCTCCGCTCTGCACGGCTTGGTCTATATCTTCGCAGCAGTGCAATGCGGCAAGTTCGCCGAGCGACGCGGCAATCTGCTCAGTTTGAAACTTGGCTTCGCGTGTCTCACGATCTCAATGGTAATCGGCGCGTTCTTGCAGGGAACAATCGCCATGTTCCTGCTCGTGGCGGGATACAGCGTCGTGCTGCTGTTCACATGGCCCGCGTTGGAATCTTCGGTGAGTGAGCATGAATCCCGTTCCGGCGTGCAACGCATGGTCGGCATTTACAATTGCACTTGGGCGGGCGCAGCCGCATTCGCCTACTTCACGGGTGGGAAACTTTATGATGTGTTCGGGCGCGGTGCGATCTTCTGGCTGCCTGCGGGAATCTTTGCGGTGCAATTCATCTTCACGCTTTGGCTTGAGAAACAAGTTCCAGCTACACCAGATCACTCTCCTGAAGTTGATGGTAGGGCGCGTCACTCCGTGCG
>JAYUAV010000108.1:0-5145 GCA_043741175.1 Verrucomicrobiota bacterium | reverse complement strand
GCTCATGTATCTGGACGGATTGGACAACGAGTTCAACCTCGTCTGTATCCTCATCGTAGTCGGTGTGTTTCTCTTCTATCGCCAGATGCAGAAGCGTGAACGCAACTGGCTCATCGGCCTCGTCGGCATCTTCGCGTGTCTCGGCCCGATGCTTGTCTTGCTGCTCAATCCACCGCCGGATCGTCAGGCGCGCGAACTCATCCGCGTGTTCTTCACCGCATCGCACCTTCTCGTTTCCATCGGCGTCGGTTACGGCATGGCTCTGCTCTCTGCGTATCTTGCCACGCATTATCAAGCGGTACGCCGTGTGGCCATCCTCGCTGCCATCGTCGCCGTGGACCTCGCGCTCTACGCGCTGGCGGTTGAAACGTACTCGCACCTCGGCGATCCCACAGTCGCGGGACTGGATCATTTCCAGAATGGTTTCGTGAAAGTCATCTTCATCGGACTGACGGCCGCAAGCCTCGTACTCGCGACATTACAACTGATGCGCATGTCCGAGTCCTCGAAGAACAGTTTCAAACCCGTACTCGCATTCACAGGCATCGGACTCATCTGCTTGCTGATCACCGTCGTTCTCTTCAACGCTGTTCAACTCAGTCCAGCCGATGCCAAGCTCACTGGCTTCAGCAGGATTGTTGCAATGATCCCCGCCAATGCCGAGATCGGCACGGACGGCCCCGCCATGATCGGCTTTGCCAAACTCATCTCTGTCCTCATCGCCGCCGTCTGCATTTACTTGTCCAACCGCAATGACGCACCGAGCGACCGCAAATTGTTTCGCTTTGTCGGCGGCGCGGTGATGACGATCTCATTCGTCATGACGCTCATCATTCTCATGGGTGACCAGTATGGCATCGGTGGCATCGGACATTTCTTCAGCACCATCTCCAAAATATTTGAATCCGGCCAATTCGGAATGCCCGTCTGGGCAAACCTCCTGTTGCTCGGACTCACCGTCGTGTTCCTGATCGCCTTGCTCCTCTGGCGCACTCGCGCTCCGCTCGCCATCACCCTCGCCATCTTTGCCGCTGTCCCGCTGCAATCCTACATGGCGCACTGGGCGGACAACGAACAACGCGACCATCTCTTCGGCTACTGGTTTGGTCACGACATGTTCACGCCACCGTTCAACGGCAAGGACGGCAAACCGATCTATCCTGAGATGACGCGCGACGCCATTCTCTACGGCGGCACAGACCCCGGTCGTTTCTGCCCGACTTACACCATCTTCTGCGAGAGCTTCATCCCGCCGGAATGCAAACCGCGCGATCCCAAGTTTGATCGTCGCGATGTCTATATCATCACGCAGAACGCGCTCGCCGATGGTACGTACCTCAATTATATCCGCGCCCACTACAATCGCAGCGCGCAAAAGATTCGCGGCCTCGACACGCCGTTCTTCGAGGGAGCAGTCCTCAAGATGGGCGAAAACTTCGGCAAGGATGAGGATGCGCGCGGCCCGGTAAAAAACAAACTCGCCAGATTCGCGGATACGATGCAACCGCTCGATAAGTTCTTCACTGGTGTCGGCGAATCCATCGAGAAAGATCGTCGCGCCGGAAGTTCATTCTTCAAGAGTGCGGACTTCCTTGATGTGAAAGCGTTCGCGACCAAGTTACGGGATGGTTCAAGCGGCCTAGCAAAACAACTCGCTGGTGAACTCACCGCCGAGACACGCGCGCTGCTCTCCAGCGGCGACGACTCCGCGTTGAAACGCGCACTCGCCAAAGACCTCAATCGCGTAATCGAGAAAGGTCTTTACGACGACAAGGCAATGGCGACGAACGTAGCTGCCCGCTGGAATACGACGTTTGAACTCGAAGCCTACTACGACGAGAAACAACGCAGCAGCCAACTCGGACCGCTCGCCATGCAGCGGCTCGTCTCGCAAGAAAACATCGTCAAGCAACGCCTCAACCGCATCCAGGCTGACCTCGAAAAACAGGCGAAGTCCGTTCAGCAAAAGTTGACCGAAGACGGTGTCACTGTCTCGCCGGAGCTTGCGGCATTCATCTTGGAAGCTCCACAGAGTTCCACCCGCATCCGGCTTAATCGCCAGATCATCGAAGGCGCGTTCCCGAAAGAAATCGCCACCAGCAAGGGCGGTGTTTATCCCGACCGCGAGATGTACATCGCCTCGCCGCAGGATTCGCAGGTGTGCTTTCAGGAATACCTCGCAGACGCGCAAGTCCGATTGCAACGCAACCAGCTTCGCCCCGGCGAAGACGTGAAGGTCATTGATAACCGTGTGCAAGTTTCCGGTCAGGTCGCAGTCATGGCTATCAATGGACTGCTCACCAAGGTCATGTTCGACAAGAATCCGAACAACGAATTCTTCGTAGAAGAAAGTTTCCCGCTCGAATGGATGTATCCGCATCTCACTCCATTCGGCGTCATCATGAAGATCAACCGCAAGCCGCTGACGACTTTTACGGAAGACATTTACGAGCGCGACCACGAATTTTGGTCGCAGTTCTCCGAGCGGCTCATCGGCAACTGGATCACCTACGACACTCCGGTCAGCAACATCGTCACATTCATCGAGAAAGTTTATCTGCGCCACAACTGGGGCGGGTTGACCGACGGACAAAAGAAATTCGCCCGTGACGATAACGGCCAGAAAGCGTTCTCCAAACTCCGCAGCTCCATCGGCGGCGTCTATGCGTGGCGTCTCGGACCGAGTTGCCCGCCGGAATTCGCGCCCAAGACCCCCGCTGAGAAACTTCGCCTCTACAAAGAAGCTGACTTCACATTCCGTCAGGCGTTCGCGTTCTGCCCTTACAGCCCGGAAGCCTTGTTCCGCTACGTGCAGTTGTTGATCCAACCGCCCGCCGGCATCGCTCCGCGTCTTGATGACGCAATGCTTCTTGCCAAGACAGCGCAGAAACTCGATCCCTACAACGGACAGATCGCGGGCTTGATCAGCAACCTTGAAAGCTACAAAAAACAGATGGGGCAATTCGGCAACGCGCAAAAGCTGGAGGACGAAGTCCGCAAGAACCCGGAGAATCTTTCCGCCGCGTTCAACCTCGGCATCTACCACCTGCAAGCGCAGCAGTTCGACCAAGGCTACGCCGTCATGGATCGCATCGTCGCTCATCCCAAGATCGAAATGCAGATGCTGGCGAACATCATAGACATCTACAAACAGTTGAACAATTTTCCCAAGGTTGAGACCGGACTCACGCGCCTGACTCAATTGCAACCGAACAGCCCGGAGGCTTGGTATGATCTGGCGGCCATTCGCACCACGATTGGGAAAAACGCCGAGGGATTGCTCGCCGTCTCCAACGCCATCAAATTCAGCGACGCCCGCCGCGCCTCAGACCCCGCAGCCAAAGACATCACCGCCGTGGCCAAGAGTGATCCCTACATCGCACCGCTCCGCGCAATGCCGGAATTCCAGAAACTCGTGGCGCAGTAGTCAGGCTTGGTTGGGCGCGTCACTCCGTGCGCGCCGCGTGGGACAAATCGCAAACCTCACACCGTTCGCGGCGCGCAGAGGACTGCGCGCCCTACCCACCGTCGCTACCATGTGATGGTTATTCCAAAATGCACCTTCGGGATTCTCTCCCAAAGTTTGCGATTTCATTTCGTGTCAGATTCCCGAATTCTATTCGGGAGACTATGCGAGCCGTTGTTAAATCCACCATTGCCTTGGTTGCCATGCTGACACTGGTTTTCCAGTTAGCATCAGTTGCTCGTGCGGAAACGGTTTCCATCGTCATCGCCTCCAATGCCGCGCCGCGCGTGGTGTTTGGTGCGGAGAAGTTGGCTGAGGCTTTACGAAGCGCGGGAACAAATGCCGTGGTTACCCGCAGACACGACACCGACGGATTCAAGATTGTTGTTGGGAAACAGGATCAGAAAGGATTGTGGAACGCTGTTAAAAACACGAAGCACCCCCTCCAAGGCTTCGGTCTGAAAAGCGAACAGTTCATGTTCGATGTGATGAATGACAACAATGTCGTTGTCGTTGGCGGGGACGATTCGGGTGCGCTTTACGGATGTATTGATCTCGCACGGCGAGTGCGAGAGACAGGTAAAGTTTCCGTTGGTTGGTGGAGAGACGGACCGAAAATGACCCTTCGCGGCACCTGCGTCGGGATGCAAAAAACCACCATCCTGCCGGGGCGGAAGGTCTATGAGTATCCCTACACGCCCGAGTTGTTCCCGTGGTTCTACGACAAAGAACTCTGGCGCGAGTATCTCGACTCGCTCGTCGCGAACCGCATGAACACGCTTTACCTCTGGAACGGCCATCCGTTCGCATCGTTGGTGAAGCTGAAAGATTATCCCGAGGCGGTGGAAGTTTCGCCCGAAGTGTTCGCGCAGAACGTCGAGATGTTCCACTGGCTCACGAGCGAATGCGACAAGCGTGGCATCTGGCTCGTGCAGATGTTCTACAACATTTTCCTGCCGAAACCGCTCGCCGAAAAACACGGCATCTCCACCCAACTCGCCGCGCCCACACCGCTCGCCTCCGATTACACGCGCAAGTCCATCGCCGAATTCGTGAAACAATATCCAAACGTCGGCCTCATGATCTGCCTCGGGGAAGCATTGCAGGGAACGGAGAATCAAATCAACTGGGCGACGAACACGATCTTGCCGGGCGTTCACGACGGAATGCGCGCCGCCGGGTTGAAGGAAGAGCCGCCCGTGGTCATCCGCACCCACGCGATGAATCCCGAAGCCATCATGCCGTCGTGCTTCATGGTGTATTCCAATCTGTTCACCGAAACCAAATACAACGGTGAATCCCTCACCACCTACGAGCCGCGCGGCAAAGCAGCCGAAACCCACCGCAACATGGCGAAGCTCGGACCGCACCTCGTCAACGTCCACATCCTCTCGAACCTCGAACCCTTCCGCTACGGCGCGCAACGCTTCATCAAAAAGGCGATGCAAGCCTCCCGCGACCGGCTGGGCGCAAGCGGGCTGCATCTGTATCCCCTCGCCTACTGGAACTGGCCTTACTCACCGGACATCGCCGACCCGCCGCTCAAACAATGGGAGCGCGACTGGATTTGGTTTGAAGCTTGGGCGCGTTACGCGTGGAATCCCGACGTGCCCGAAGCCGAAGACCGCGCCTACTGGGTCGGTCGCCTCGCCGACTTCTACGGCTGCGACACCAATGCC
>JAYUAV010000107.1:0-4932 GCA_043741175.1 Verrucomicrobiota bacterium | reverse complement strand
GCGTTGTCCCTCGAACTCAACGCCAAGAACGCCGGAGCGCAACAGAACTTTGCGAAGGGTCTGGCGATGCAAGGAAAGTTCTCCGAAGCCGAACCGCATTTCCGCGCTGCGCTTGAATTGAAGCCCGACGACGCCGACACGCATGTCTCCTATGCCGATGCACTCGCAAGCAACCGCAGACTTGTCGAAGCCGCTGAACATTATCGCGCCGCCTTGGACATCAAGCCAGATGTGAAGACACGCCTCCGACTTGCGCCTCTGCTCGCTGCGACCGATCGCGCTGAAGACGCGATCCGGGAATTCCGCGCCGTTCTGAAGGAGCAGCCCGATTCGGTCGAAGCACTCAACAATCTTGCGTGGATTCTCGCGACGTGTGCCGATGCGAAACTCAGGAATGGCGAAGAAGCGATTGGTTACGCTGACAAAGCGTGGAAGCTGACCGGCGGAAAAGAAGCGACCATGCTCGGCACACTCGGCGCGGCCTACGCTGAAGCAGGGCAGTTCACTAATGCGATCATCGCATCGCAGCAAGCCATCGAGTTGGCGCAAGCATCTGGGAACTCCGACTTCGCACGCATGAACCAGCAATTGCAACAACTCTATCGCTCAGGCCGGGCGTATCACGAGAAACCCAGAACTCCTTGACCAAGTGAAGCAACGCCGCGCGCCGATAGAGACGCGTCCACCATGTTTGCCACCCGGTTCAACGGGTCATACCAATACCGGATGCCCGTCAACCGCGAGTTGTAAAACCAAGAACTGACCCCCTTTCTGACACCTTTCCGCTCTGTAAAAATGCGAGCGGAGATAATGCGCTCACCCCGCCGGATTTTACCCCGGCGGAGCTTCGCGATTTCCAATCAGTATCAGAGCCGGAGTGCATACCGAACCGCGCGGGGCGGGATCGGATTCCGAATCGGCGGCTGACAATGTTCCCGTTTGACCGGGAAAGTGCATGGCAGTCCGATTCTCCGCTCACAATGAGTACGGTTTTTGCGCTTTCGCATAATCGTCCTTTCGTGATGAGTTGCGTTTTCTTGACGCAACCGGAGAAGTTGACTACCGTGCGTTTGTGTGGAACGTCGGTAGCTGGATTTTCCAGTTGCGGCAAAGTTTGCGGCGATGGAGCAATCCATCGCCCTTTCTGTTTTCAGACCTTGCTTGGCTTACATTGGCATCACCTAAAAAAAGAACCGCCCCGATTGCTGGTAGAAATTCCCGTTGAGTAAGGACAGCAATCAGAGCGGTCTAAAAAACTTGTTTCTCAACCATGCGCTTTCTACGGCGCGAGGTGAATTTAACATGAGGAACTAAAACGGATTAAGTCTTTAACTGGTGCGGGCGGCTGTTAAGTGCCTTGAAGAATCACCTAAAAGGTAGTTAATCGGGAAGTTTGGCCTTATCTGCCTTTTGTCTCAATTTGGTGAGCGGGAATTTTAATTCATCGCACATATTACGCACTTGCTTGAATCCGTCTGTGCCAGACATATCCGGCCAGCCAATAAATTCGGCGACTTGACGCACCGACCATTTCTCCCCTCTTTGGTCGAGTCTCTTTTTAATCTCCAAAATTTCTCGGCGATAGCTGTCTGGATGTGCGCCCTTTTGCGCAAGCGCATACAAAGATTCAATCGCCTTCCCTATTTCAAAAATCTTTTTTGAATCCCCATCGTTCACGGCGCGCATGAAGATTTGGGATAATTCTGACGCCTTCTGGTCTGCATATTCTTGGTTGTACCGATTAAACCTATCCAAAGTTTCTTTTTCCGCTGTTAGTCCGGGTGATCCCCATTTTTTGCGGCGGAATTCATCGTTTGCAATAGTAGTGAAGGCTCACCAACTTTCACCCGCTTGATGTCTGCTAATAAGTGATAATAGTAGAAAAGATGCGTTTCGATTTCGGATAATGGGGCGCCGGCGCCGGCCGCAAGAATTGCGGCATCAATATCATCAGCCGCTATCTTCTTGATGAGACCTGGCAGTTTTGGGCTTCGAGCCGTTACAGAAGGTTTTGACTTTGCTATTTTAATAGCCGGAAGAAAACTGGCATCTTTACCGAGAGTCAAGCATACGCTCGGTTAACTAGAAACCAACATGCCCAAAGACGCCAAAATCTCATTGAGCGGGATCAAGTTTGAAGACGTTTTGAAGCGGATGCTCGCCACGCCGCCCCCGCCTACATCCAAGCCAGCCAAGCGCGCCGCCAAGACCAAGGCGCAAAAAATAACCGGCAGATTACGGCTTCATTTCCTTCCGTGTTTGGGTTCGGCAAAGACACAATCCCGCCTTTTTGAGGTTTATATCCCATCCACTGCCACCCTTGCCCCAGCTCTGGGCTGTGCATCGGAGTCGGGCCATCCTTGTTCACCTTGATCCAGAATCGGGCAATGGTCGCTTCGTCCAGTGGAATTTTGAGGTTCATCTTTTCTTAAGTTTCACTGTGAGACTTCTGCTGTCGGGCAGTATAAAGTGCCAACGTCCCGCACCTTCATTTTCAATCCACCCACAACGGCGTCTCCAGATGGCATTGTGCGAAGCGCGAACTCCTGTCCTGTCCTGATGTCCTTACGCACCAGATTTGTAATGGCAAGCGTCACACCCGGAATTCGTTGCACGCCTGTTTCCGTCTTCACATAGCCACCCTGCCAAGAACTGCCCGGCGCGGCGTATGCCCCGCTGCTTTGATTGCCGGTGAGACCTCCTCCGGCCGGGCGGTAATGTTCCGAATACGTTTTTTGATAGGTTATCGGTTTGACGATGCAGAGATTGTTTTCGCGTGAGATCAGTTGATAAGTGCGGGTGTCCCATAGTTCAGATTTTTGGGTATCATAGACCTCGCCATTCACCACGCGGAAATGTTGCGGGCCGGTGGGTGTCACCACGCTGGCGGCTTTCGCCGACAACGCCGCCTTTTCATTTATCTGCGCTCGTGCCTCTGCCGCCGCTTTAGCCTTCTTCTTCGTCTCGGCTGTTTTCTTCGTTTCGGCCATGATGTTATTCGCGGTGATTAACAACAGGGCGACCATTAGTTTTAGAATTTTTGTTTTCATAGGCGGATTCAAGCGGCTAACGCAAGGGGGTCAATCCGGAGTGTTGACACCGGCTTGAATCAATCTCGCTTTCGCAACGCAGGAGCATGACAAGGTTCTACGCCCATGCCGAGGTAGTGTCAATGCTGCGGTCAATGCGCTCCATGATTATTCACGGCTGCGCTTCCACGCGAAAAAATCTTGGCGCGCCGTTTGTCGCCACTGGCAACGTCAGCCCTGTCGTGTAGCCAGAGGCGCGTATCCAATCCGAGTATGGCAACCACGTCGTCATCGTCGTGCTGCCGAAGATTCGATAGCCGTGGCCGGGCGCAGAAGGCCAGTCGAGCCTGATCTGTTTGTTGATGAGTTGCGTCGCTGTCACACGGAATGTGGCGGCGATGGGGGTTGCTGGGGCAGCGGCTTCAACGCGGAAGAATCGCACTGCGCCATTCGTGGCTGAACTGAATGTGTAACTCGTGTTCGTTCCCGCTGCGGGCAACCACGCCGAGTGCGGCGACCATGTAACCGCGTTACTGCTCGCGTGGACGCGATAGCTGTGATTCGTCACGGAAGGCCACGAGAGTTTCACAATGTTGTTGGCGAGCCGTTGTGCCGTGAGTTTGAATTGCGGCGGCGGATTGTTCGGATCGCTTCCCGCCACGAACTCCGCCCAATCACTCATGCCATCGGCATCCGTGTCGGTCGTCTTGCTGCGTTGCGCGGAGATGCCGCTGAACTGCACCGCCTCCCACGCGTCAGGAATCCCGTTCGTGTTCACATCTAAGAACGTGTAGTTGCCATTGAAGTTCAGTGTGCCACCGGCGACGAGCGTGTTGGTCAGCGCCACTGGTGTGTTGTAGAAAAGTATGTCCGCGAACTCCAAAACATATTGGCCCGGCGGCGCGTTGGTGATGTGACCGAAACGCCCCTTCACATTCTTCGATGTCGGCCCGCTGAGAAACGTGTTCGCCTGCCAGATGTTGTTTGTAATGTTGATGACGCCGCCGATGACATTCGTGACGGTCACCGCGACATCATCCACGAGCCAGCCCGAACGCAATCCGATGTCGAACGACGTAAGTTGATGCGCCCACACAAAATAAACGACCTGTCCGGCGTACGGCGTAAGATCAATCGTCTCCAATTCCCAGCCAGCGTTCGCATCCACGTATTGCGTCAGCGGAATGGATTGGCTGCCGCCTGCCGTGATGACGTAGAGCGTGCCCGCCTCAAAAATATCGCTCCCGGTTTTGTCGGTGAAATCGTACGTATGCCAGAACGTGAGTTTGGCGGAGTTGCCCCCGGTGAGTTGGATCGCCGGGCTGACGAGGAACGTCTCGGTGTAATCCATGAACCTGTCGTTAATGCAACTCGCCCAACATTTCGTCGGCGAATGTGCTGCGATGGCAATGCTGTTGGAGGGCGAGCCGTGCGTCCACGAGGATTGTGAACCATCCGCGCTGAACGTCGTCCAGTTCGTGGCGCCCACGTTCAAGTTGTCCGACCACGGCGGAATAATGGGCGCGAGCGTGTGGATCGAAAACAAGTTGCTGCTGTTGTCATTCACCACGGTGTTGCCAGCCGGATCGCTGCCGACGACTTGGAAATAGTAAGTCGTGTTCGGTTGAAGGCCGCTGACCGTGATCTCGTGATCGGTGGTGAGCAACGCATCGGACGCGCTGCGGTCGAGGAATTGCGACTCGCCATACTGCACCAACGAATCGCACGACTCAGAACTCGTCCACGAAACCGTGAACGATTCGTAATCCGCCGTCGCCACCACACTCGTGAGACTGGGTTTGATCGTGTCCACATGAGCGGACGCGCGCTCCGTGGTTGCCGAGGAAGCATCGGTGTAACTCACGTTGACGGTGTCTCCATTCTTCGCGCGAAGTTTTCCGGC
>JAYUAV010000106.1:0-7690 GCA_043741175.1 Verrucomicrobiota bacterium | reverse complement strand
TTCGATGCGCTGGATGCAGAACGTGCATTTCTCCATGACGCCGCGCATACGCACGGTCACGTCAGGATTCTTCAACATGCGGATCAAATCCCACTCGTCATCCTGACGCATGCCCGCGTCCTGGTTCTTCCACCAACGCGCCAAATCCCATTCGCCTTCCGTGCTATGCAGCAAAGTCGTCGGATAGAACGGCCCCTTGAGTTCCTTGAGCGAACGCTTGTTGAAATCGAGATAATTGAAGCGACGAACCTTATACGGGCAGTTGTTCGAGCAGTAACGCGTACCCACACAGCGGTTGTACGCCATCACGTTCAAACCTTCGTGGTCGTGAACCGTCGCATTGACCGGACAAACACTTTCGCACGGCGCGGCTTCGCAATGCTGACACAGCATCGGCTGGTTCACCGCCTGCACGTCGTCAATCCACTCGTCGAACTGCTGATCTTCTTCCTTCTTGAAGGTCGAGTTCCACGCGCGCTTCGTCGGATCGGCGGAGTAGTAACGATCAATCCGCAACCAGTGCATCTCGCGACCGCGCGCCACAAGGTCTTTGCCGACAATCGGGATGTTGTTCTCGCTCTGACACGCGACGACGCAAGTGCCGCAACCCACGCAGCCGTTCAGATCAATCGCCATGCCCCATTGATGCAACGCCTTCTTCTTGGCTTCATCGAGCGGGTTCGCATAGATCGGCGCGGGCCATTCGCCCACGTGATTTGCAGGACGCGGCGGCACTGGCGCGTTCATCTTGTCCGCAAAGTCTGGATGATCTTTGAACTGTTGGAGGTTCGCCTCGCGCACAATCGCGCGACCTTCCATGCTCCAGTGCGTCTGCGTGCAAGAGATCGGATATTTCTCGCCGCCAACCTTCTTGAGCGACACTCCGCTGACGATGTAACCGGTCTTGTTGTTGTAGAGCGGATAAGCGCTGAAACCAGTGCCCACGCCGACGCGACCCACCTGCTCGCGTCCGTAACCGAGCGCGATGCCGAGCGAAAAATCCGCCATGCCGGGCTGCGTCCAGATCGCACCTTTGATCGTCTTGCCACCGGCTGAAAGTTCAACCACGTCGCCATTCTCAACGCCAAGTGCGCGCGCCGTTGCGCGACTCACCAGCACCGCGTTGTCCCAAGTAATCTTCGTCACGGGATCGGGCAACTCTTGCAACCAACCGTTGTTGGCATACCGACCGTCATCCATCTTCATGTCGCGATAGAGCACGACTTCGAGATTATCTTTGCTGGTTGCCGCAGGAGTCAATGCGGTCAGAGCTTCGTTGAGCGATGAGGAACTCCAGCTTGCACCCGTCTTCTTCATCGCCGTGCCCGCTGCGAAACCGTCATGCAGAAATTTATTCCACGCCGCATCCGAACTGTCGCCGGTGATCGTCGCGAAGGTCGAACGAACAATCTTGTTCGGGTTCGTCTCGGTCAAACCCGCGAGACGCGCCATGAATTCCAGATCGCTCAAACCACCGAACAACGGGGCGATGAGCGGCTGAATCGGAACGAGCGTCCCATCACTGGTGCGACCGTCATTCCACGATTCGAGATAGTGCGCCAGCGGGAAATGCCAGTCCGCCGACACGCCGGTTTCGTCTTCGTAGTAACCGAGACGCACGACCGTCTTCGCCTTGCGCTGTGTCGCAGTCCAATTCAAATCAGCAGGCGCATTGTAGATCGGATTCGCGCCCGCGATGACGAGCGTATCCACTTCACCTTTGTTCAACGACTCCGCGAGTTCACTGATGCCAGCAGAAATTGTAGCTGGAGCTTCAACCAGTTCAACCGTCTTACCAATCGCGCCCAACTTCTCGTTGATGGCCGCGACGATCAGATGCACCGCCATCGGTTGACGAACACCCGCCACGACGAGCGACTTGCCGCCAGCCGCCTTCAAATCTTTCGCGCACTCGGCAATCCATTTCTTGTTATCGAGCGCAATCTTGGAACTGGAAACCATCGCGCCAACATTGACGCCTAGTTCCACAGCAATCGCCGCCGCCACTTGGATGACTGCACTGGCCGCGATGCGCAAGCGATGATCCGCATTCACGCCCGTGAGCGTGAACAGCGATTCCACCGCGTAAAGACGGTTCAATCCATCTTCCGGCTTCTCGATCTTCCGCTTGCCGGTGAATTGGCGGATGCTGTTGTGCGCGTCTTCTTCGCCACCGATGAAATCACAGTCGAGCGCAAGAATCGTGTCCGCCACATCGTAGCGGAACAGCGGCTTCACGGATTTGCCGAACGCCTTGGTCGCAGCGCGCTGATGAATCTCGGAATCAATCGCGTCGTAGAGATACCACTTGGCCTGCGGCAACTTCTTCGCGATCTCCTGATGCAGGCGACGACGTGAAGGAGAATTGGTCCGCTCACCGAGCAAGGCCAAGCCTGCGCCTTGGTTACCCGCAAACTTGTTCGCGATTCCCGCGAGTGCTTCGAGCGCTTCGCCAGAAGTGATTGCTGCGCGATCTTTGCCAGCACCCTTCGCAAAACGCGTCGCGCGATCCGGATCGTAAAGATTCAGGATGGACGCTTGAGCAAAACGATCTGTGCCGCCGTTGCTGCCGGGGAACAGCGCATTGCCCTCAACCTTGATCGGGCGACCTTCGTAAGACTTCGCCACGAGCGGAATCGCTCCACCGCGCGTCGGCATCGCAGTCGCAAAAAATTGTGACGTGCCGTGAATGAAACCTTCAGCCGCTTTGCCGAACGGCAGCAACTTGTCTTCAGGACGACGGCAACCCGTCGAACCAAGCCCGATGCCCGCGAGAGCGAACGACGCCGACATGATCTTGACGAAGTGACGGCGGGAAACGGGATCGGTCAGTTCGCTGGCGTTGGCTGGAAATTCGCGTTCGAGGAACGTCTTGAACTCCGGCGTGTCCGCGAGTTGATCCAGACCGCGCCAATAATGACGACCCGTGACTGGCGTTGTATCCGTAGGGGGAATTGTTTTCATCGGTGACAGGCCGAGCAGTTATTAAGAGACTCGACACGGAAATCGTGGACGAATTTTTTCCCAAAAGTCGTCTGCTGTTGCGCAGCGACGTTCGGATCGGCATTCGGCGTCCAACCGAGGTCAGTGATCTTGTCCGCCGGGCGAACCTTCGCGGCAGGGTTATTATGACAGTCCAGACAGAACGACATGCTTAACGGCTTGGCGTGATAAACTTCCTCCATCTGATCAATGCGCCCGTGACACTCCACGCAACTGATGCCGCGATTCACATGAACGGCGTGGTTGAAATAAACGAAGTCCGGCACGCGATGGATTTGCACCCACGGAATCGGCTTGCCGCTTGCCGCACTCTCACGCACCAGAGCCAGACGCGGATCGTCCTTCAACACTTGGTTGTGACAGTTCATGCAGGTGGAAGCGGACGGGATGTTCGAGAACCAAGATTTCTCCACCATGCTGTGGCAATAGCGGCAATCAATGCCGAGCTGCCCGGCGTGTGTGGCATGGGAGAACGCCACGGGTTGGATGGGCTGATAGCCCACGCGAAAATATTTCGGGGTGAAGTAATACCACACGCCCGCCGTAACGGCGCCCGCCGTCAGCATACCGCCGACGATGACCATCAACGGTAGTTTATTTGTCCACTTCGGAAAAATTGCTGACATCGCAAATTACTTTTGGTCCGGCTAAAAGACTTCTGTGAATACAAAAACGCTCTGACTCGAAAACCGACCAAACGCAGGCCGGTGATTGTTGGAAAAACGTCGCGCGAACTTCTGGTTTTGAATAACGCGCACCGCGACGATGAAAAATAATTACTAAGCCGCGCGCTTCACTGCAAGAAACTTTGTGAATTGTTTCACTTTTTTCTGCGTCGTTAATTTTCTGAATTAGTTCAGGATGAATTTTCTAACGCGTCACATTGCCTGTTTCCTTCCGAACAGAGGTGAGTTCGTAAGTGTTGAGAAATCGAATACAAAAACGCAGCGCGGCGTAGCCGCAACCATAGGCGATTGAATAAGGAAGCCATGAAACTAGGAAGCTCCCTTCTATTCTTGGCTTCATGGCTTCCTTATAAAAATCTTATCAGAACTCAACGGCGCTTGGCGATAGCACTCCAAAAAGACAAAGTCGCCAAGTTGGGTTGAAGAAACCCGTGGGATGGCAACAGGTTTTCATATTCGCGCATTTCACGGTTCAAAACAAAAACGCCGCCAGCGTTTTGGCTGGTGGCGTCAAATGGTTGCGATTCGGAAATCACTTCGCGCCCTGATCAATCCACGCACGCACCAATCCGACCTGTTCCGCCGTCAGCGGTTTGGCAGGAGGTTGATTAGCACCAGTCCCGCCGGGAGGTTTGCCCTGACCACCAGCGGGCGCGTTTGTACCGCTTTCAAGTTTTTTATCTCCAGTCCCCCCCGGGTTGCCAGCACCTTTACGCGCTTTTGGCTTGGGCGGCATGGCGGTTTCGGGATCAAGTTGAGAGACGGAAACTAGCAAACTGCTTTTCACAGCGCTGCCGACTTCGACAATCGTGCCTTCCTTGCCGCCTTTGAGAACAGCTTCGAGTGAGTCGAGGCGGATGCCGCCTTTCTTCTGCTTCTCGCCATGACAGCGGAAGCAGGACGCTTCAAAGATCGGCTTAATGTCCTTTGCATAAGTGATGTCCTTCCGAGCGGAGGCAGCAGGGAGCTTGGAGAGGTCAACTTCGGCCACGGCGGACGAAACACCGAGTACGAGGACAGCGGAGATAACTAGTTTTGTGTAACTCATGGTGTGACAAGTGTGGTGAAAACAGTGGGACGCTGGCAAGAAAACTTCTGCGATGGAAAATTTCCGGGCCTCTCCCGGAGGGTGGTCATTTGGTGCGCTTCGTATTTTGGGGCGTTGAAGCGGGCTGTATCCCGCGCTCCGTCACCGCATTGCACAAGTCTCACTGAAGAAGTTGGCGAAAGCACAGCGGAAATGCCTGCAAAATTTTCAAAGAACCTCAAGGGTTGGTATTTGTTTGAGCTAACACGCGCCACTGATACGCAGCCGTTGCACTTCGCGCACAATCTGGAAATTGATCGGCACGCTCAATGGCTTCCTATCTGACCGCTCCGCCACATGCCGCACAGGGCGCGGCGTAGGAATGATTTCTTCGCGGATGGTTTCGAGTTCGCCGTAATCAAGCCAGACACCCGCGCACTTGGGACAGCGATCCATGATCACCCCTGAGCCGAGGCTGAACAACTTCTGCTCTAGGTTCACGCCGCGGCAATGCCGACACTTGATCACGCGATGTTCATCCGCCGTCACCTCGATGGTGCGCGTGATCTCAGCCGTGACCTTGTTCCCGGCAGTAGTGGACTTGGCGGCCTTGTTGAGTTCGTCGCCATCGAACCAGATGCCGCCGCAGCCGCCCTGACAAACGTCTATTACGACATTGCCAACTTTGATTTTTTTTAACGCACGCCTGCACACCGGGCATTTCATGACGGTTTTGATAACAAGTTTCCGCAGGCAGAGTCGAGGCGGAAGCTGAACCGAGGTTTATTTTGGAGAAATTTTTGCGCCTTACCTTTTAACTCAGCCGCACATTCGCATGACTCCAAAACCATGTTACGCGCCACATGTCACCCAACCCTCGTCCACCAATTTGAGGCAAGGCCAACCAGATCGTTGCTACTGCTATTCCCTTACCGCCGCCTGCAACTGCCCCTTGAGCGCGTCCACAACTTTGGTGTGAGCCGAGTTTACATCGGCATCCGTCAGCGTCTTGTCCGCTGCGCGATAGGTGAACGCGTACGCCAGACTCTTCTGTCCATTTGGAACATTCTTGCCACGTCGCGGTGGTCGCAGGGTGATCCTCACACCAAAAAACTCGGCATTGTAGCGTGGCCGTGTTCTGCGTAATCTCACCATGTCAGACAAATCAAAACGATCAGAAAACACATTTAACCAACAACATTTTGCGTAGCTTCGGCTGCGGGTCTCCTTAGAAAACCGCGAATTTTCAATTGGATGAGACCGGCATCGAGCACGCGCCCATCGGGCGCGGCTTGATTGCATTCTCATCCAAGGCGCTTCGCGGTGCCTCTAAGGGGGGTGCGTTGAGTTCGCGCCCCTATTATTCCGTAGTTTGCTGCACGCCATGCAAACGTGGAACATCCCCTCTTTCAGCAGATCACCAGCAAAGTTGCCGACTGGCAGCTCGATGGATTCAAGCACGACGAATTTCCCGTCTTGGCGGAAATTCTTGCTTGGGCAACGAAACCTGACGGCTCTGGCTGGCAGTTGCGTCCGCCACAACTCCGCGCACTCGAAGTTTATTGGTATCTGCGGTTAGTCGAAAAGACCCCACGCATCTTTGATCTTTATCAGCGTTATTTCCCTGAGGACGAGGACACAGGCGCGCTTTTGAAGGCTCTGGGCATCTCGGATGAAGCGTTCCGCGCAGCTAACTTCAAACCAAAAACTCTCTGGCAAAAAATTCAGTCAGATGATGCTTTCGTCCGTCAGTTCCGCCTTGAAGCTTTGCGCGAAACGCTCGCCCTCGATTACCCCAGCTACATTCTCGCGCTGGCGATGGGCGCGGGCAAAACCGCTCTCATCGGCGCAATCATCGCCACGGAGTTTGCGATGTCGCTCGAATATCCGGACGGCCCGTTCGTGCAAAACGCCCTCGTGTTTGCGCCGGGCACGACGATTCTCGCCGCGCTACGCGATCTGGCCGACGTGCCTTACCAGCGGATTCTTCCGGCGCGGCTTTACAAGGCGTTCGCCGCCTCCGTGAAAATCATCTTCACCCGCGACGGCGAGAAAGACATCCCGGTGATTCGCGGCAGTTGCTTCAACGTCGTTGTTACCAACACAGAAAAAATCCGCATCCAGAAGGAAACCATCCGCAAGTCCGACATCGGCGCGTTGTTCAATAAGCAGAGCGAAGATCAAGCCCGCTCTGAAGTTGCCAACTTGCGTTTGCAGGCCATCGCCAGCCTGCCGCATCTCGGCGTGTTTTCCGATGAAGCGCATCACACCTACGGGCAGGCGCTCGACACTGAACTCAAGAAAGTTCGCAAGACCGTGGATTACCTGCACCAGAAAAGCCCAAATCTGGTCTGCGTGGTGAATACCACCGGCACGCCGTATTTCAAACGCCAACCGCTCCGCGACGTTGTGATCTGGTATGGACTTTCGCAGGGCATCGGCGATGGAATCCTCAAGCCCGTTTCCGGCAACATCCACGCTTACAGTTTCGATGACAGCAACACGGACAAGTTTGTTGCCCAAGTCATCAATGAGTTTTTCAAGGTTTACCGCGATGTGAAATTGCCCGACGGTTCATCGGCAAAGTTGGCGTTGTATTTTCCGCAGACCGACGACCTCGAAAGTTTTCGCCCGGTCATTGAAGCCACGCTCGTCAGTCTCGGCGAATCGCCGACGCTTACGCTCCGCAACACCAGCGAATCCAGCAAAGAGGAATTAGACGCCTTTGAACGCCTCAACGACCCCGCTGCGCCACATCGCGTGATTCTGCTCGTGAACAAAGGGACGGAAGGTTGGAACTGCCCCAGCCTGTTCGCGTGCGCGCTGGCGCGGCGTCTCAAAACCAGCAACAACTTCGTTTTACAGGCGGCCTCGCGCTGCCTTCGCCAAGTCCCCGGCAATCCGCACAAGGCCAGCATCTACTTGTCGAAGGACAATCAAAACACGCTCGATCGCGAATTGGCCGAAACCTACG
>JAYUAV010000105.1:0-1636 GCA_043741175.1 Verrucomicrobiota bacterium | reverse complement strand
TCGTTGAAGAGCAGCTTGCGATTCTGTTCCGCCGGGAAAAAGCCGGGTGTGATGGTGTTCACGCGCACGCCTTTGGTCGCCCATTCGCGTGCGAGAAATTTGCTGAGGTTCAACACGGCGGCTTTCGCGGCGGAGTAAGTCACCACGCGTGAAAGCGGCAGATGCGCCGACGCACTGGCGATGTTGATGATGCTGCCCTTGCCGCGCCGACACATGGCCGGGCCAAACTCCTGACATGGGAGCAGCACGCCACCGGCAAGATTCATGTCGAAGTTCGCCTGCCAGTCGGCGAGCTGGATCGCCTCAAACGGATGATCCGCAGTGACCGTTACCTTGGGATCGTTGCCGCCAGCGGCGTTGATGAGAATCGTCGGAACACCGAACGTTGCTTCAATTTTTTCATGTGCTTCACCCAAGCTGCAACGCGAGATGGCATCCGCCGCGAAGAACGCTGCCTTGCCGCCCTTGGCTTGGATGGCTTTCACCCGCGCCTCGCCGCGTTCTGCATTGCGACCGAGCACGGCGATCTTTGCGCCAGCTTCCGCCAGACCTTCCGCCAATGCACCGCCGAGCACGCCCGTTGCGCCGATGACAACCGCCACTTCACCCGAAAGATCAAATAGTTTCATAGAGTGAAAACAGTTTGCGGCAAACACGCCTCGCGGTGAAAGCAATTATTTGGAGAAGTGGTCTCGTAGTCGCCGACGTGAGTCGGCGCAAACATTCCAGACGTAACCGAAGTCAAATGGCGCGGACTCACGTCCGCGACTACGATTCAAAATGAAAAAGAGACGCTGCTGCCAGCGTCCCTTCGTGAAATCAACGATTCGATTTACTTCAACGTCGCGAGCTTCGCTTTGATAGCGGCGAAATTCGGCAAGTCTTTCGGCGTCGCAGTCTGCTCGGCGTATTGCACCACGCCATTCTTATCAATGACAAATGCGGCACGAGCCGACGTGTCGCCCACACCGGCGAGCATCGGGAACACCACGTCGTAAGCCTTGGTGGTGGTCTTATTCAAATCACTGGCGAGTGTGATGCTGATTTTTTCCTTCGCAGCCCAAGCAGCCTGCGCGAACGGACTGTCCACGCTGATGGCGATGACGTCGGCGTTCATGTCTGCGTAGGCGCTGAGACCGGCGGTGACATCGCACATTTCGGTGGTGCAAACGCCGGTGAAGGCGAGCGGGAAGAACAGGACGACGGTGTTCTTCTTGCCGAAATTGTTACTGAGCTTCACTTCCACGTCGGTGGGTGATTTGGATTTGAGTGTGAAGTCCGGGGCTTTGGTTCCAACAGCGATAGGCATAGTCGTAATTGTTCTTAGTTTATGGTTAAACCGTCAACGTTTGACGGGCAATAGGTGTAGCAGACACGAAAACACTGTCAAATGACGATTTGCTCCACCGCTTCTTTGACAGGATGAACAGGATTTGCAGGATTAAATCCTGTCCATCTTGTTAATCCTGTCAAAAGCCTTCAGTAACCAGCACCAACACCGCCGCTGACTGAATTCAAAATACGCCGCTCTACCATTTGGACTGCGGCGACAAGTCGCCGCTTTCCGACTGGGAGACATGTCTCCCCGGACATAGCGCGGTCGTGCCCTTTGCATTACCCACAAGTTTATGCGGGG
>JAYUAV010000104.1:0-1963 GCA_043741175.1 Verrucomicrobiota bacterium | reverse complement strand
GATATTCGCGTTTCGATTCGTGCCCCATCTGCTTTGTTCATCGCACAGCGCGGGTTTGCGGAAGTCGTAAGCCGACGAAACGTCGGCGCTCCTCCAACTTGGCAATGATTCCCTCACCCGTCTTTAATCACACCCTTGGGCTTTGGCCCAGGCTTTCGGGGTGACTTCGGGGATTTGTTTGTTTGTCATCTTCATCTGCCTGCCAACGAGTCCAATCGTTTAAGCGAAAAAACATCGCCACCACGGAGGAAGAAACGCGTAATCTGTTCGCGTAACTGGCGGTAGAGCGCGGGATCGGTTTGCGCGAGTTGCACTGGTACATCGCGCCGGGCATAGCGGACGAGAGCGGCGAGTTCTGCCCAGCGTTTTTGTTTCAGGCAGACATCCACTTGGGTCGGATCGGACAGCAGGGCGCGGGCGGTCAATTCTTCTTCGCGGGCATTCATGTTCAGGTTTCCAAGACGTCGAGATAGATGAGATTTTCTGTAGCGCGTTCGCGGGCTTGGGGATTGAACTCAGCAATAACAGATCGAATGCGCTGAATGTCCGGGCGATGACGGCTTAACAAAAATCGGATGTCACCCAAATCTTTCGGATCGGCGCGGATGAGTTTGGCGGCAACGAGATTTTCAACCGGTGGACGGAACAGGTGCAACCGCCCCATGCGCTCGATCAAAACGGGTTCAAATGTCCCAAGTTGCGTCAGCCCCGGCTCCACGAGTTGTAGATAGGGGCGGTCAGGCTCAAGTGTCTGCTTGGGATCGAAGAGCAGGCCGATCTTTTCTGCTGCGGTCTTGAGTTCGAGTCGGTCGTAATCACTTGCGGGTTTCCAGATGTCGAGGTCGGCGGAAGTGCGCCCGTCCATGCCACCAAACAAACAGGCGGCTGAACCGATAAGGCAGAGCCGAAGGGGTGAACCTTCTTTGCCGAGCGCATTGGCAAGGTTGGTCAACACTGCTGACCACGCTTCACCGTCGAGTTGTAGTGTCATGGACATTGAGTAAGCGTCTCCATCCTATCCAAAACGAACCGATGAATCAAACCAACACTTAATACTTGCCGATGGCTGGGTGTGATTAAAGTCGGGTGAGGCTGCTGCGGAGCGCCGGTCTGCGACCGGCTTATGGGTTGGTGGAGGCGGGTGCTGCCACACTTCACAGAAACACCATACGAGCCGAAGGTTTCCAGCCGCAAAGCCGGTCACAGGCCGGCGCTCCGTCAATACTACAGCCCAGCCGTTCGGGAATATCCGAATGGCATTAGATTACAAACGGGTGAGGGTAAAGAATCGTCCTCGTCGTCTCGCGCAGGTGCAATCCGCCCGTAGTGGTGCGGCTGCTGAGAAGGGTGCTGTGCTGGAATCGTTGTTGGATTCCGCCACGCAGATCGCCGGTGCAACACGCGCCGGTGCGGTGATCGGCAAGGATTATGAACTGGCCACCAAAGCAAACTTCTCGCGCTCGGAACTGGCGCGGGGTCGTTCCAGTGAAGTGGTTTCACGTTGCCGCAATGTGTGGACGGCGGCGAATGATAATCTGGATGTGCTGGGCGCGTTCGGTGTCACGGCTTCCAAGCTCACGACGTTGAAGAAGCGCATTGATGATTTCGAGACCTCGCAACCCAGACCGCGTCAGGATCGCGCGAACTCAAGCGCGGCCACGCAGACGTTGCCGGAGTTGTTCAAGCAGACGGACGAGATTCTGAATGGTTGTCTGGATGGCTTGATCGTGCAGTTTCAAGCGAGCGATGCGGACTTCGTGAACGCGTATCAAACCGCGCGGAGAATTGTGTCCGCTGGCACGCGCAAGAAGAACGGTGTCACGCCCGTGCCGACGCCTGTGCCGACTCCGGCGTGATCGGAATATGGACTGCGGCGACAAGTCGCCGCTTTCCGACTGGGAGACATGTCTCCCCGGACATAGCGCGGTCGTGCCCTTTGCATTACCCACAAGTTTATGCGGGG
>JAYUAV010000103.1:0-3512 GCA_043741175.1 Verrucomicrobiota bacterium | reverse complement strand
GAACCTTGTTCGCCGTGATGCTCATGCCGATGCCCGTGGTGCAGACGAGCAGGCCGATCTCCGCCTTGTGTTCCGCCACGCTGTTGGCGACGAGCAATGCGTAATCAGGATAATCCACGGCCTCCGTTCCGTGATGCGTGCCAAAGTCATTGAAGCTGATGCTGCGCTCGCGCAGATATTTTTTGAGCGCTTCCTTCAACTCGAACCCGCCGTGGTCTGAGCCGATGGCCACGCGCGCCGTCTGCCCGGCGGCCACCGCGCGCACCATGATATTCGTCTCGCCCTGTTCAATGAAACGCACGAGCGATGCAATCCCCTGCTCGATCTGATCGCGACAGTTGAGATACACCTCATACGAACCGCCGATGGGATCGCTGATGTCTTTCTCGAACGTGTCCAATGTGTCATCGAACTCGCGCAGAAGGAAAGTTTTCTCCGTCGCCTGCGGGTAAAGCAGCGTCACCGTGTCCACATGACTGTGTGTCATGCCGAGGATGTAATCCGCCTCCTTCACCATCTGCGCGGTGAGCATGTGACTGCGTTGCCGCACGATGTCCACACCGATCTCCTTCATGGCTTGAACGGAATAGACGCTCGGCGGCTGGCCATCAATCGCGCCAAGACCAGCGGAGATGGCGCGATAATCAGTGCGTCCGTTCGTGGCGTGGCGAAACAACGCCTCGGCCATCGGACTGCGACAAATGTTGCCCGTGCAAATGAATAGAAAAGTCTTCATCGAATCAGCGGCTGGAAGTGTGGTCAGCGATTCAAAATCGTCAACCCCGAATACGTCCACACAATCAAAATCATGCTTGCCCATCACCCAACGAAGACAAAACTAACCGTGAGCCTAATGCCTTTCGGAAATTCCGTGCGGCAGGAGCGCTGGTCTGCGACCGGCTTGTGGGTTGGTGGAGGCAGGTGCTGCCACACTTCACAGAAACACTACACGGGCCGAAGGTTTCCAACCGCAAAGCCGGTCGCAGACCGGTGCTCCGTCAATACCTCAGCCCAGCCGTTCGGGTATTTCCGAAAGACATTAGGACATAGCTGGGTACGGTCGCATCCCTTACTGAAGGCGAACTGGGCGTGCTGAGTGAAGAACTTCCAACCACGTTCTCAGTTGACCAGAAAAACCCTCGGAGGCGGGCATGGGCTGCGATGTTTAGTTTGAGCAATCGAGTTTTGCTTCCTTGTATCGCGTTCGTAGCCGAGGCCGACTCGCGAAGCGAACAACAATGTTTAGGGACATCAATTGCGGCGGATGGGAAGCCTCACCTGCGCCAGCGTTCATTTTCATCGTCCCCACGCGTGCGATGGTTGGCTAGTCGAGTTCTATTGGCGAGGTAATCGGCAGGTTTTCGCACCTATTACCGGCAAAAATCTGCGGTTGGATTTACTCACTGGCTTTCTTTTCAAACCTGCCGAACCTCAACGCCAGCGTCGGCAGCACCAACAGATTCAACACGGTCGAAGTCACCAAGCCGCCGAGAATCACAATCGCCAGCGGCCCTTCGATCTCGCGGCCCGCTTCGCCCGAACCAATCGCCAACGGCAGCAAGCCCAGCGCAGTCACAGTCGCGGTCATCAAAATCGGCATCAACCGCTCGCTCGCGCCGCGCATCGCCGCGTCCAATCCCCACGTCATGCCTTCCTCGTTCACCAGATGCTCGAAGTGCGAGATCATCATGATCGAATTGCGCGTCGTGATGCCGAATAACGTCACGAAACCGACGAGCGAACCAATCGTCAAGCCAACGACTTCCCCGGACAGACTCGTCAGCCACACCGCCAGCACGCCGCCAACGAGTGCGAACGGCACGTTCACCAGCACAAGCAAAAGATTCCGCCAGTTGTGAAACACAATCGTCAACAGCATCAGCACTCCCACCGCTGCAATCGCCGAGTGCAAAAACAATTCCCGCTGCGCTTTCTCCTTCGCCGCCGCCGCGCCGCTGAACACCGCGTAAGTCCCGGCGGGAAACTTCACCTTCGATGCGACCTGCCTCTTCGCATCCTCGACGAACGAACTCACGTCGCGTCCGCTCGTGGCGCACGTCACGGTCTGCCGACGCCGCGCTCCTTCGTGCATGATTGAAAATCTTCCACTCGTCGAGAAAACATCCGCCAGTTCGCGCAACGGCATCAACACGCCTGTCGCGCTCCGCAACATCAGCGCGCCGATGGATTCCGGGTCTTGTCGTTCCTTCTCGTCGAGCATCACCGCCACGCCCGTCATCTGATTCGCGCGATGCGTCTGCGCCACGACCGTTCCCTGATACGAGGTTTGAATCGCCTCCAGCACTTCCACCGGGCGAAAACCAAACTGCGTCAACCGCTCTGGCCGCAACCGTACCACCATGCGCGCCGCGCCGGGCGGTGATTTCACCTGTACGTCGGCATGACCCGGCACGGTGTTGAGCGCGTCAGAAACCTCTCGTGCCTTCGCGTCGAGCACGTCGAGATCATCACCAAAAATGTTCACCACTACTGGCGCGGTTTCGCCAGAGATGGTTTCGCCGATGCGGTCGCCGAGAAACGTCAGCACTTCAAACTGAATGCCCGGAAACTTTTTCAAGATGTCACGAATCTCATCCGCCATCGTTTCCTCCAACTCCCCGGACATCGGTTTCAAGTCCACATGAAACTCGCTGCGATGCGTCCCCCACGGGTCTTCGCCAAGTTCCGCGCGACCAACCTGCTGCTCCACCGTGGCGATGTGTTCGTTGGCGAGCAATTCTTTGGAAATGTTTTTCCCAATCCGCAACATCTCCGGCAATGACGTGCCCGGCGCAGTCGAAACCTGGAGAACAAAATGGCCCTCGCGAAACTCCGGCAGAAATTCCCCACCGCTCGGCAATCGCGTGATCGCCGCCACGCACAGCACCGCCACCACCGCCATGATCGTGCGCGGACGTTGCGAGATGAAACCCAACACGCGCTGATACTTCGTCCTCAACCAATGTTGAAGGCGCGGCTCGGTTTCCGTCCGCACGCCCTTGTCGAAAAACAAATACGCCAGCGCAGGCGTGAGCGTGAGCGCGACCAACAGCGACGCCATGATCGCGAGGATGTAACTCAACGCCAGCGGCGCGAAGAAACTTCCCTGCAAGCCCGTCAACGTCAGCACGGGCAGAAACACCAGTGCCACGATGAACGTCGCGAACACCACCGCCCGCCGCACTTCGAGCGACGCGAGCAGGATCACACTGATGACCGGACGTGGACGCGCGTGGGTTTTGTTCTCGCGCAACCGTCGGAAAATATTTTCCACGTCAATGATCGAGTCATCCACCACTTCGCCGAGCGCGATGACCAGTCCGCCGAGCGTGATCGTGTTGATCGTGATACCGAGTTTTTCCAACACGACAACGGCGGTGAGCAACGAAACAGGAATCGCCGTCAGCGAAATCGCCGCCGTGCGCGCGCTGCCCAGCAACAGGAACAACACCACCGCCACCAACACGCCGCCGAGCGCCAGCGAATGTTTCATGTTCCGCAACGCCGCCTCG
>JAYUAV010000102.1:0-5380 GCA_043741175.1 Verrucomicrobiota bacterium | reverse complement strand
GACCAACGGCGATTCCTGAGTTGTTGGTTGTCCTGACTAATCAAAATAAAAGTGCTGCAAGTCTTGCAGCTTTTTGTTTGGGGCAATATGGATCAAATTCGATAGTCACGGTCACCTCATTGTTGAAGTGTCTTGATGATGGAGATGCGTCTTTTCGTGATTCGGCAGCTTGTGCCCTAGCCCGAATTTCAGATGATTCGGAAACGCTCGTGCCAGCATTTGTTCGGTATCTTCAACAAAAACAAAACCGTGCACATCCTGATGTTATCATGAAACTGCGTAGTTTTGGTTCTCAAGCATCGGGGGCTGTTTCGGTGTTAATTGAAATCATGGATTCTCCAAGCAACGTACTCGCATCTCGAAATGCGTTGCTGGCGTTGGAACAAATTGATCCAGCCAATGCGAGTTCTTATCGCGCTCAATTCGCCGCCAAACACTTGCCCATCGTCATCCCGAACTACGAGGAGTTGCTGAACATTCCTAACCCGCCGAAGAAGCAACTAACGCCGCTATCGCCTGTATCACAGACCAACGGCCTAATCCAAAGCGTTAAAACTAACATATCATCTCCGTTTCATAGGCAGGTGGAGGATCATTGAATGGTGTGGGCGGGTCTCCGCTTTTACCTTTCTCGCCCTCGCGAGTTCGGGCATCATCGTGTCATGTCAGGTTTAATCGCCATCGTCGGTCGGCCCAATGTCGGCAAGTCCGCGCTGTTCAATCGCATCATCCGTAAACGCATCGCCATCGTGCATGATCAGCCGGGTGTGACGCGGGATCGCGTGAGTGTGGAGGCAGAATGGCTTGGGCGACCTTACACGCTTGTGGATACGGGCGGCATCGGTTTGTTACGGAAGGAAAAATCCACGGACGTCATCATCAAGGCCGCCGTGGAACAGGTGGACATCGCCATCGAATCTGCGGACGTGATCATCCTGGTCGTGAATGTGCAGGAAGGCATCGTGCCGCTGGATCAGGAAGTGGCGATGCGTCTCCGCAAGTCTGGTAAAAGTGTGCTCGTGGCCGTGAACAAGGTGGACACAGAGCGCGTGGAGCCGCAGTCGTTGGAATTTTTGCGTCTCGGTTTTGAGAAGGTTTTTCCGGTGACGGCGATTCATGGCGAGGGAATTCAAGAACTGATGGAAGCGGCGGTCGCGTTGTTGCCTGCGTTTGCGCCGGAAATCGCCGAGTCAACTGACAACGATGCTGAATCAGCCGAGCCTGCGGAAGCTCCAGAAGGCGCGGAAGGAGAAGAGCCGCTGGCACGCAAACCAAGAGGGCCGTTAAAGCTAGCTATCGTAGGCCGTCCTAACGTCGGCAAATCTTCCATCATCAACGCGCTCACCAAATCCGAGCGCGTGATCGTCAGTCCCATCGCTGGCACGACGCGCGATGCAGTGGATGTGCCGTTCGAGGTGGACACCGATGGTGTGCGGCAGAAATATATTTTGATTGATACGGCGGGCATCCGAAAGACGCGGAGCGTGGGAGATTCCATCGAGTTCTTCAGCGTGAAACGCTCGGAAGAATCCATTGAGCGTTGCGACATCGCGGTGTTGGTGTTGGATGCTCAAGGCGGGATTTTGGAACAAGATAAGAAAATCGCCGACCGCATCGTGCAAGCTCGTAAAGCGTGCATTGTGGTCGTCAACAAGTGGGATTTATTTTCCGATGCGGTGCTGAAGGCGCGCGAGGAAGAGATTAGTCGCCGGAAAGTAAAAGTGCGTTACGAGGGCAACGAAGCTCCGCTGACGATGCTGGGCGAATTCGGTTCGTGGGTGCAGGAGAAATTATTTTTCCTCGATTACGCGCCGGTGATTTTCACGTCGGCAAAATCGGGTTTCCATCTGGACCGTCTGTTGGAAGCGGTGCGTTACGTGGCGGCTCAGTTGCAACAAAAGATTCCCACGGCACTGTTGAATCGCACCATTGAAGACGCTGTGGATCGTCGCCAGCCGGTGAGTGCTGCGGGACATCGCTTGAAATTCTTTTACGCCACGCAAGTGCGCCAAGCTCCGCCCACGTTTCTTTTGTTCGTGAATCGGGATGAGCTTTTCTCCGACGCTTACAAGAAACATCTCGCCGGCGATTTGCGGAAAGCGTTCGGCTACGAAGGTTGCCCGATTATCCTCGTGCCCAAGGCGCGTCCGAAGACGATTGAGCCGAAGCGGAAATTTATTAAGGACAAACCGTTCAAAGGCGGTGTGCGTCCCAAGCGCAGCGGCAAGAGTTTTAGTTTCCATCGGGATAAAAACAAACCTCGCAACAAACCAGCGTAACGTCTGGTGCTAGGCAATGACGTGTGGAGTCGTCCCTGTGAGCTAATACCTTCCAAGCATTCCTCACGTCGCACCCTGCAAGAACGCGTGTTGATGTGTCTGGGGACAAGCTGAAGCTTGAACTCCAACTCAGTTCACCACCGGAAGTTTCACCGTCGCGGTTGTCCCCACTCCGAGTTCGCTCTGGACAGTCAGCACGCCACCGTGAATCTCCGCGAGCTGCCGCGCGATGGTGAGGCCGAGGCCGAGTCCCTGTTGCTCGTGTGTCTTGCGATCAAACTGCATGAACGCACCGATCTTCGTGATCTGATCCGTCGTCATGCCGCGCCCGCGATCACTCACGGTCAACACCACTGTTCCATTGGACGCTGCGAGGGTCACACTCACGGGAGTGCCGGATTTGGAAAACTTGAACGCGTTGTGAGTGAGTTCGCTGACGAGTTTGCTGAAATATTCCTCGGACATGCCCACGGTCAATGGCGTGAGATTCAGTTGCAGATCGCCGGTGCGTTTGGCTTCGTCCGCCTGTTTGCGCGCGGCTTCTTCGGCGCATTGCGAGGCGTTGGCGGTGTGTTTGGCGCGGAGGGAAACATTTACCTTCGGATCGGCGCGCAAAATTTCCACCTGCGAATAAGCGAGGAATGTCCCTACGAGCCGTTCCAAAGCGCGTCCGCTTTGCGCGATAGTCTGTCCCATGTCGGCGATCTCCTCCGGCGAGAATGCCGACGGATCAGCGGCGAGCATGTCGCCATAGGCAAGGATGCCGTTCAGGGGCGTGCGGAGTTCGTGTGGCAACATCATGCTCAGATTCTGGCGCAGATCGGTGAGCGCGCCTTGAGCCTGATCTTTGATGGTCTTGTCTTTTTTGAGCCTCGCCTCGACTGCGCCATAGAGTGCGTCGAGCGAGAAGGGCTTGGGCAGATAATCATCCGCGCCGAGTTCCATGCCTTGACGCATCCCGGCGTTATCGGCGAGGCCGGTCATCAGGATGAATGGAATTGTGGCCGTGGCGGAGTCGTTGCGAAGCGCGGAGAGCGTGCCGTAGCCGTCCAACTTCTCCATGTTCACATCGCAAAGGACGAGATCGGGAAGTTCTTTGCGAGCGACCTCGACGCCAATAGAACCATCCTCCGCCTCGATGACTTCGTATCCGCGCTGGTTCAATGCCATGCGAACCATCTCTCGCAGCCACACTTCATCATCAATGACGAGAATACGTTTCATGATGACATTTTGCGGCGACTACTTGCGCTTGGAGATCGGCACGTATGAGTTCAACGGTTGACCCACATACACCTGACGCGGACGGCAGATGCGGCCCTTCGAATCATCGGCGATCTCTTTGTAATTCGCGATCCAGCCCGGCATACGACCGATGGCAAAAAGCACCGTGAACATCTCCACGGGAATCCCCAGCGCGCGCATGATGATGCCACTGTAAAAATCCACGTTGGGATAAAGCTTCCGTTCCACGAAGTAAGAATCCTTGAGTGCGGCTTCCTCCAGCTTGGTCGCGATGTTCAACAACGGATCATCAATCTTCAACGAGCCTAAAACTTCGTCGCAGGCTTTCTTGATGATCTTGGCGCGCGGATCGTGGTTCTTATAGACGCGATGGCCGAAGCCCATGAGCCTCTTGCCACTGGTCTTATCTTTCGCAGCGGTGATGAACTTCGATCCGTCGTCGCCCTCGGCATGAATTTGTTGAAGCATCTCGACCACGGCTTGATTTGCGCCGCCATGCAACGGACCCCACAACGCGCACACGCCGGAAGCGCAGCTCGCGTACATGTTCGCCTGACTCGACGCCACCATGCGGACAGTCGAGGTGGAACAATTCTGTTCGTGATCCGCGTGCAGTAGGAAAATCAGATCCAACGCTCGCGCCACTTCGGGTTTGATCTCGTAATCATCATACGGATCAGAGAACAGCATGTGCAGGAAGTTGGCGGTGAACTTGTATTTGTTCTTCGGATAGATGATCGGCTTGCCGACGGATTTGCGATACGAGAACGCCGCGATTGTCCGCACCTGAGAAATCAAACGCGCCGCGTGTTCGTCGAAGTGACTGCGGTCGCCCTGCATCAGGTCGGGATAAAAACAACTCGCTGCATTGATCATCGCCGAGAGGATCGCCATGGGATGCGAGGACGAGGGGAAGCCCTCGAAATGATACTTCATGTCCTCGTGCAGATTTTGATTCAACGTCAGCAGATCGGAAAACTTCTGCAACTCCGCGCTCGTCGGAAGTTTGCCATAGATGATGAGATACGCGGACTCGACGAAAGAGGATTTCTCCGCAAGTTCCTCGATGGAGATGCCGCGATAGCGCAAGATGCCTTTCTCGCCGTCAATGAAAGTGATCTTGCTCTTGCACGCGCCCGTGTTGCCGTAGCCCTCGTCGAGCGTGATGTAACCGGTGTCCGCGCGCAACGCGGACACGTCCACTGCGTGTTCGTCTTCGGTGCCGATGACGACCGGCAGCGTGTAAGATTTTCCGTCGAGTTCGAGTTTGGCGTGTTTGCTCATGCGATTAAACCTGCTTCAAAGTTAAGTTCAGTCTGCGAGGAAGGAAAAACTTTGGCAAGGCGCGAAACACGAAACCTAGGGCAGACGCATCTAAATTGGGATGCCGAGGAGGCGGAGGAGGTAAGCGTGATTCCAACTGGTGTTGAGTTGTTTGCCTCGGATGCCGCGTTTCTTGGTAGCTTCGCGTTTCCAGCCGCCCGTGATCTTTCTCCACGGTTTGCCACGTCGCCGGTTCGGCCACCGCTGCGGAGGGGCGCGCTCCCGGCGGACGCGCCGTCGGCTTCGTTAGTTCATATCTTCCCTACCATTTGGTGAACGAAATGAGGCGGACGAAGTTGGGGGCGGGACGCCGCCAACCACACGCATGAGGCGTACGCTCCCCAATTCCTACTGCATGGATTCGGATTAAACAAGGCACTGGCAACTTTCCGCTCTGGCTCACGCCGGACCAGGTGCGCGTCATCACGCTCAATGACGACGAGGCGTTGATCAACTACGCCAAGCCCATCGTGGCCGAACTGCGCGCGAACATGGTGCGCGTGGATGCGGATTTCAGCGCGACGCCGTTCAAG
>JAYUAV010000101.1:0-1830 GCA_043741175.1 Verrucomicrobiota bacterium | reverse complement strand
ACGACGCTCTTGGGATCGTGGCCTTGGAGCGCGAACGTTCCTTCGTCCAGCTTACGTCCAAAACTTTTCCCCGGTTGCGCGCCGGGTGGTTCGGTATATTCGAGAACAATTTTGCCGTCCACCTTCACCGTCACCTTATTGCCTTCGACAATGATTTCCTGTGTCCACCATTGATTGTCCGTCGCGAGAGACTGGCTGACGTTGACGACGTCGTAGAGGCTGCCGGTTTTTTTCCAATCGCTCTGAGTGTTGTTGACCTGACATTCAAATCCCGCTTTGGGCCAGCTCTTCGTCTGATATTTCGTGTGGAAATAAATTCCGCCATTGGACGTTTTATCCGTCATCACGTCCACCTTGAGATGGAAATTCTTAAAAGGCTGCTCATCGCCGACGTAATAGAGATGGCAGACGTTTCCATTGGCGACAAAAGCACCGTCCACGATGGTGAACGTGTTGGTGTTTTCTTCCGCGATTTTCCAGCCCGTAAAAGTTTTCCCATCCATCAATGGTTTGAAACCTGTTTCGTCATCAGCGGCGAATGCCGAGACGGTGAGAAGTGTGAGTGCGAGGAATAGAATGCGTTTCATGGTGGAGAAAGTAGTGATGCCAGAGATAACCGCCAAGACAAAAGGTTTGGTTGGAGAGCGAGTGGTCCCTCGCTCGCAGCGCGTGAACAGCGACAAGCGCATGAAACCACGCCAACCGACTTATACTAGCGAAGTGCTGCGGGCGTGAGATCGCCCGCACTTGTGCGCCTGAGAAGGCAAGAGGCAGGAGCGGTGGAAGTCCGCTCCCATGCGGTGAAGAGCCGTGCGGAATCGAACGGTAACTGCGTCGCCGCAAGGCGGGGTGGAGAGCAACGGAACGAGCCGTAACACAGACCTGCCCGGAGGCGGGTTGCGGTGAACTCGATACGGTCGGTGTGGACGGGCGAGCCATCGAGTCAGTGGCGAAGCCACTGACTGGAGAGCCGGATGCAGGAAATCCGCCCGTCCGGTTCGGAGCGAGGGGCAAGGTCAATACCTTGTCATCTACCCCTATCGGGGTATGTCGCCTCGTTCCCTCACCCGTTTGTAATCACACCCCGGTCGCACCCCGCAACTGATGGATAATTGACTTTGATTCGTCCCCTTGTCACCCTGACCGCATGGCAAAACCGGCTTTGGGACGCGGTCTTGGTGCGTTGTTGGGTGGCTCTCCGGCCATCGCCAACTCCGCGCCTGTCGCTCAGTCTCCCGCGATCACTCATTCGACAACCACCGCGCCCACCGTGCCCGCCACGATGCCGCACACGGTTATCCCGCAGGCCGCTGCGATCTCTCGCGATGCCGTGCGCCGCGTTCAAGTCGGTCAAGTCAAACCTTGCTCCTTTCAACCGCGCAAAGATTTCCCGCCCGAAGCCTTGCGGGAACTTTCCGATTCCATCCGCGAGCAAGGCATCGTTCAACCCCTCATCGTTCGTCCGATGGGAAATAATTTTGAACTCATCGCCGGGGAACGTCGTTGGCGTGCCGCGCAACTCGCCGGGTTGACCGAAGTCCCGGTCATCGTGCGCGAAGCCGATGATCGTGCGGTGCTGGAGTTGGCACTGATCGAAAACCTGCAACGCGAGAACCTCAACGCCATCGAAGAATCACTCGGTTACGCGCAACTCGTCAGTCAGTTTCAACTCACACAGGAACTCGTCGCCACCAAGGTCGGCAAGAGCCGCGCGGTGGTCGCGAATGCGTTGCGTTTGTTGAAACTTCCCAGCGAGGTGCAAAACTTTATTCGTGATGGACGCATCTCCGTCGGTCACGCCAAAGTCATTCTCGGTCTCACGAATCCAAT
>JAYUAV010000100.1:0-2771 GCA_043741175.1 Verrucomicrobiota bacterium | reverse complement strand
CGATTATCTCGGCACGTTGCGCACAGTCTGTTTCTGCACGGAAGATCTGCAACTCATCAAAGGCACGGGACGCACGCGGCGGCGCTTTCTTGATCTATTGCTTTCGCAAACGCAGCCGGGCTACCTCGCCATCCTTCAGCGTTACATGCACGCCGTTCGCTCGCGCAATGCGTTGCTCAAACAATTCTCTCCCGACCCGCGCTTGCTCGACAGTTTTTCCGAGGAACTCGTAAAGCTTGGCAGCGACATCATCCGGCATCGCCGCGAGTTGATCCCGAAACTTTCGCCGCTCGCGCGGCTCGCGTATCGTCGCATTTCCAATGACGCCGAAGAACTCCGCATCGCCTACGAGCCGAGCGTGAAGAATGATTTCGCTGTCGAGCTGGCGCAGGTGCGAGATCGCGAACGACGCTTCCGCGCCACGTTGATTGGCCCGCATCGCGATGACTTGCAACTGTTGCTCAATGAGAAATCCGCCGCACAGTTCGGCAGCGAAGGTCAAAAGCGCACGCTCGCCATCGCGCTGAAGATGGCGCAGGCCGAATACCTCACAGGCATTCACGGCAGCGCGCCGGTGCTGTTGATTGACGACGTGATGGGCGAACTGGACGTGAAGCGGCGCAGTGGCTTGCTGCCGTTGCTGGAACGCGCCCGCGAAACAAGCGGCCAGGTTTTCATGACTTGTACGGAGGAGAATTGGCCGCGCGAATTGAGTCGGGACTTGCAGCGTTGGGAAGTGAAGTGCGGCAGCATCCAGCAGATGGCGTGAACCTGAGCAAGCGGTGAGGAAAATTTAACTACGGATGGACACCGATAAACACGGATGAAAACAAGTAACCGCCCGACACAGATTTGTTTCTGCGTTTGCAACTCGAGTTTCGTTCTCAACAATAATCTGGTTCTCCGTAATCCATGTCTATCGGGGTCCATCCGTGGTTTAACATCCCCGGCAAAATAAAAAAGGCGCTCCGAGAAACTCAGAGCGCCTTGTGGATGAAACAAAAATTACTTCGTGCCGAGGATCGCGTCCTTTGCGGCCTTCGCGACGCGGAACTTCACGACGCGCTTGGCTTTGATCTGGATCGCTTCGCCGGTGGCGGGGTTGCGGCCCATGCGAGCCTTGCGGTTGACCAACACGAGCTTGCCGATACCGGGCAAGGTGAAGGTGTTCTTGGCGTTCTTGTATGCAAGCTGCGCGATGAACTCGAGGATTTCAACGGCGGCCTTCTTGGAGAGACCGCTCTTTTCGGCGAGTTCAGCGGCGATTTGGGATTTGGACAATGCTTTTGCCATATTGATTTTATTACGTTTGTTTGGTTCGAATACGATTCGAGGCCGCATTAAAGCCACTCCCAAGCGTATTGCAAAGATAAAACCGCAATTTTATTGAGGAAGTTTGATGGCGTGGACGGCGAGCGGAATCGGTGGCGGGAATCCATTGATTCCTTGAAGCTCCAAATTCCAAGCTCCAATGTTCCGAAGGCGCGCAACAGTGAATTGGAGTTTGATGTTTGGAACTTCTCTGGAGATTCACTCGCGATTTATCGGAGTTGGATGTTGAAGCTTGGAGCTTTTGATTCGAGCTTTTCCACCGGGATGGTGTTGGCTACGCTTTGCCCCATGCGAATTTTGTCTGGCATCCAGCCTTCGGGCGCGTTGCACCTCGGGAATTACTTTGGGATGATGCGCCCGTCCATCGAGCTTCAGGAAAAGGGCGAGGCGTTTTATTTCATCGCGGATTACCACTCGATGACGTCTTTGTTCGATGCGAATGAACGACGCAAGAACACACTGGACGTGGCCCTGGATTTCCTCGCGTGTGGGCTTGATCCGCAACGTTCGGTGTTCTTCAAACAATCCGACGTGCCGGAAGTCTGCGAGCTTTCGTGGATTCTCTCCACACTTACGCCGATGGGTTTGCTGGAGCGCGCCACTAGTTACAAAGACAAGCTGGCCAAGGGAATTTCACCGAATCACGGACTGTTCGCGTATCCCGTGTTGATGGCAGCGGACATTTTGATTTACGACTCGAACATCGTCCCCGTGGGCCAGGACCAGAAGCAGCACGTCGAGATGACGCGCGATATTGCCGCCAAGTTCAACGAAACCTACGGCCAGACGTTCGTGATTCCCGAGCCGCAGATCAAGGGCGAGACGGCGAAAGTGCCGGGCATTGACGGCGAGAAGATGAGCAAGAGCTACGGCAACACCATCGAGATTTTCGGCGACGAAAAGGCGCTCCGCAAAAAAGTCATGGCACTCAAGATGGACAGCCGCACACCCGCCGAGCCGAAGCCGGACGCGGAGTTGAACCTCGCCATCCAGTTGCTCAAGGTCATTGATACCGGCGCTGGCAAAGAGTGGGAGGAGAAGCTGCGTGCTGGCGGCGTGGGCTACGGCGATTTGAAGAAGAAGTTGTTCGAGGTGTATTGGGAACACTTCGCCGCCGCGCGAACGAAGCGCGCTGAACTGGTGGCGAACTTGGATTACGTACACAAAGTCCTCGGCGATGGCGCAGCAAAAGCGCGGGCGAAGGCGACGGAAGTTCTCAAGCGGGCGCGCAAGGCCAGTGGTTTGGAATGAAGTGGAAGATCACCCGCGCGCGAAAAATTTGTTGGATTTGCCCGCCAAAACATCATGGTGACAAGACCGCACCGGCAATCACCAAATTTCGCAGGGCCTACGCATCAAACTAGTTTTGGCGGTGTGACTGGAAGTGGTTGATTGGTGTCGACTTGCGCGGGTGAATTTAGAGGTTCCCAAACGCGCTG
>JAYUAV010000099.1:0-9082 GCA_043741175.1 Verrucomicrobiota bacterium | reverse complement strand
CGGAAAAAAACTCACGCGGGTTTGAGTGCGAGAATAACTCCAACACGTCTCCTATTCCACGCCTGTCCGGGCGGCACGGATTCCGCCCTCCACGGCAACCAAGGATGGTTGCCACCGCTTTCAGCCGATGAACGCCTTGTGAACGGCCTTGATCGCCTGCTCGCCTTTCGCGAGATCAATTGTCACGGAGATTTTGATTTCACTCGTGGAGATCATGCCGATGTTCACGCTCTCATTAGCAAGCGTTTCAAATAATTTTCCTGCCACGCCAGCGTGTGACTTCATGCCGATGCCGACGATGGAAAGCTTGCCGATGTTTCCGTCAGTCAACACTTCCTTGTAGCCGATCTCCGACTTCAAACCTTCGATGACCTTTTGCGCCTTGAGCAAATCCGGCTTGTCCACGGTGAACGAAAGATCAGTCGCCGGCGAGCCGCTGCCGTGGCTGATGTTTTGCACGATCATGTCCACGTTCACTGTCGCATCTCCGATGGCTTTGAAGATGCGCGCGGCCATGCCGGGTTTGTCCGGCACGCCCACGAGCGTGACCTTGGCTTGATTTTTGTCGAGCGAGACGCCGCGCACGACGACGCCTTCCATGCTTTTCGTTTCTTCTTTCACAATTGTTCCGGGGTTGTCGTTCAAACTGGAGCGGACTTCAAACACCACGCCAAACTTCTTGGCAAATTCAACAGACCGTGACTGCATCACCTTCGCGCCGAGGCTCGCGAGTTCGAGCATTTCGTCGTAGGAAATTTCTGACAACTTCGTCGCGTTCGGCACAAGGCGCGGATCAGCGGTATAAACTCCGTCCACATCCGTGTAAATCTGACAGAGGTCGGCTTTCAGTGCTGCGGCCAAAGCAATCGCCGTCAAATCCGAACCGCCGCGTCCGAGTGTGGTGATCTGGCCATCTTTGGTTTCACCTTGGAAACCGGCGACGATAACTACGTTGCCTGCGTCGAGTGCGTCGTGAACCTGCTTGGGCGAGATGTTGTGAATCTTGGCCTTGGTGTGAACGCCATCGGTGACGATGCCCGCCTGCGCACCGGTCATGGAAACCGCCGGGAGATCAATCGCGTGCAGCGCGATGGCGGTGAGCGCGATGGTCTGTTGTTCACCGGTAGCGAGGAGCATGTCCATCTCGCGTTCGCTGGGGAGAGGCACGATGTCCTTGGCGAGCTTGATCAATCCGTCCGTCACGCCGCTCATGGCGGAAACGACCACGACGACCTGGTCGCCGCGCTTGCGATATTCCGCGACGCGCCGGGCGACGTTTTTGATGCGGTCGGTGTTGCCCACCGAAGTGCCGCCATATTTCTGAACGATCAATGCCATAAAATCTATGGAGCGTCGCACCGTTGAAAATGGAAACGAAGCCCCAAAGGGAGCGGGAGGTTAGCAGAGGGCAGCAGTTTGAAAAGTGCGGAGTTTCGCGCCCAAAGGCTGGGTGTGCATCTTGGAGTCGCCCCCGGAACGCAGCCTTCAGGCGGCCGGAATCGGCGCAGCGATGCGGCTGTCGTCCTCACCAAAGACCACGTCCAGCACCCGGTGTCCGCGTACCGCCTTGGCAAACCTCTCGGCGTCGTTGCTCAAACTGCTCAGGTAATACCAGTGTTCTACACTTTCTTTCCCGTGGATCGTCCGCCGCGCTTCCACCACGCCCACACTCTTTAATCCTTCCCACTCCTGCCGATCCGCAAACCAGTCCAGCTTCTCCGTCTGCCAATAACGCCGTACTTCCAATCGTCCGTGTTCCTTCTCGGTGGTTTCAAGTTTCACCAAGTGAGATTCGTTGCGTTGGATGGCGTCGTCCAGAAATGACTTCACTTCCGCGAACGCCGTGCCTTGGTTGCCTTTGAGTGCCAGTACTTACTCCGCGTCGGCTTCCTGGATCTCCTTGGCGGTGTTCTTCTGACAATGCAGTGCGTCCGCAGTGACAATGCACCCGGCCAGTTGCAGCGCACGTAACAGTTCAGGCACGGCGGTGATCTCGTTGCTCTTGTCTTTGACCTGGTGCTGCCCCAACAGCAATCCGCTCTTCAGTGGCCCAGGCACTGACGATCACTCGCGGGTCTTCGCCTTTGTTCAACGCACGCCGCAGTGTCTTGCCGTCCAAGGCCACCACTTCTCCACCCAGCACGGCGCGCACGCTCTGCGTCCAGCGCGACAGGCAATCACCAAACTTCTCAGGATCGAGGGCTTGAAAGACGCGGTTGTAGGTGTCGTGCGTGGGGTCTCCGTTGCGCAGGCGCAAAAAGGTTTTCAACCAGTCCAACCTCACCTGGCCAAACTCCTCCATGTCATAGAAACTGTCCCCGCCGCAGATCACCGTGCAGAGAGCAATCGTGAGGATGTCCGGCAAATCCTGATCCACTGTGGCACTGACACGCGGATCAGGCACTTCCTCCAGTAGGGTGATCAGACTGACCAGTTGCGCTTTCGTAACATTCGTTGAGTCAAGATGCGCTTGCATCCCCTCTCATGTACGCATTGTAAATACAAAGTACAAACTAAAATCACGAAATCTGTCGTATGCGTCAGCCCTGAACCCAAGCACAATCCCAGTTGCGCGGCGCGCCTCAGATGATTTAACCTCCGCGCCTTGATTGATTACGTAAAACGCAGTTTGTCCCGAATGAAAAAGTCCGACAAAAATATCCCGACCGCCACAGAAGCCACAACCGACGCACATGCAGCCGTTGAGGAAACTCCTGCCGCACCCGCGTCTGAAACGCTTTCAGCCGAAACCATCGAGGAACTCAAGAGCCGCGCCGCCAAAGCTGACGAGAATTGGGAACGTCTCCTCCGCACCACGGCGGACTTCGACAATTTCAAGAAACGCGCCGCCCGCGAGAAACAAGACGCGCTCCGATACGCCACCGAAGGTTTGATCTCCAAGATCATCCCCGTACTCGACAACTTCGAGATGGCTCTCGCCGCCGCGCAGAACAGTTCCGTCGAGGGTCTCAAGTCGCTCCAGGACGGCGTGACCATGATCCAATCGCAGCTCAAAAGCGCGTTGACTGATTCCGGCCTCGAAGAAGTGGACGCCACCGGCAAGCTTTTCGATCCGAACATCCATGAAGCTGTCTCTCAACAGGAATCTGCCGACGTGCTCGAAGGCCACGTTCTGCAACAGCTCCGTAAAGGCTACAAAATCCGCGAACGCCTCCTCCGCCCCGCCACTGTTATCGTCGCCAAGAAAGTTGAGCCGAAAGCGTGAACCGCAAACACGCGTTCGCCAACCAATCTCAAATTGTAAATCATAAATCGTAAATTTCTCAGATGGCCAAACGCGATTACTACGAAGTCCTCGGTGTGAACCGGGAAGCGGATCAGGACGAGATCAAGAAAGCCTACCGCAAACTCGCCGTGAAATATCATCCGGACAAAAATCCGGGCGATAAAACCGCCGAAGAAAAGTTTAAGGAACTCGGCGAAGCCTACGAAGCCGTCAGCGATCCGCAAAAACGCGCCGCCTACGATCAATACGGCCACAACGCCTTCGATCCCCGCGCCCGTGCCGGACGCGGCGGTGGTGGCGGTGGTGGATTCCACGATCCGTTCGACATCTTCCGCGATGTGTTCGGCGGCGGCGGCAACATCTTCGACGAGTTCTTCGGCAACAGCGGACAACGCAACGATCCCACGCAAGCGCAACGCGGCAACGACCTGCGATTCGATCTCGAAATCTCGTTCGAGGAAGCCGCGCTCGGTTGCGAGAAGGAAATCTCCGTCACCAAACCTGATCGCTGCGACGCTTGCAACGGCAACGGTAGCGAACCCGGTTCAAAGACGCGCACCTGCGGAACTTGTAACGGTCGCGGACAAGTCATCACCTCGCGCGGCATTTTCAGCATCGCGCAAACGTGTCCGCACTGTCAGGGCGCGGGAAAAGTCATCGAGAAACCTTGCCGCAGTTGTCAGGGTTCAGGCCGCAAAGATCGCACGTCCAAAATCACTCTCCGCATTCCGGCAGGTGTGGATTCAGGCTCGCGATTGCGTTCCTCCGGCAATGGCGAGAGTGGATTGCGCGGCGGACCCTCGGGCGATCTCTACGTGGTGTTGCATCTCAAGGCGCACGAAATTTTCCAACGCGACGGCGACGATCTGCTTTGCGAAGTGCCCGTGAGTTTCATCCAAGCTGCGCTCGGTGCGGAAGTGCAAGTGCCCACGCTCACCGACAAAGCCACGATCAAAATCCCTGCTGGCACACAGCCCAACACGATGTTCCGCTTGCGTGGCAAGGGTGTGAAAAATCTTCAAGGCTACGGTCACGGCGATCTGCATGTCCGCATCAACGTGGAAGTGCCCGCGCAATTGACCCACGCTCAGAAAGCCAAGCTGCAAGAGTTCGCTGAATCGTGTGACGAAAACGTGAATCCCATCAGCAAGAGCTTCTTCGAGAAGGCAAAGAATCTGTTCCGGTGAATCTGCTGATAATGCTATTGGGAAAACAACTTGAGTCCCTGCAAGCGCAAGCGATAATTCACTGACGTGAAAATTTCCACTGCCGCAATCAAACACGGCGACTGCCGCGACGCACTTCGGGAATACCCCGACAACATATTCGACTTAATCGTCACTTCACCGCCTTATGCAGATAAGCGCAAGAGTACTTACGGCGGTATCGCTGCCGAAAAATATGTTGAATGGTTTTTGCCTCGCAGTGAGCAATTCCTCCGCACACTTAAGCCGACGGGGACTTTCATCCTGAACATTAAAGAGAAGGCCGAGAACGGCGAACGACACACATTCGTTCTCGAATTGATTCTAGCGTTGCGTAAGCAAGGCTGGCTTTGGACAGAAGAATTCATCTGGCACAAAAAGAATTGTTATCCCGGCAAATGGCCGAATCGTTTTCGAGATGCATGGGAACGATGCCTGCAATTTAATAAGACCCGTCATTTCAAAATGAACCAGGAGTCAGTGATGGTGCCGATGGGCGATTGGCGAGAAGCTCGCTTGAAATCACTGGGGAAAAATGATGTCGTTCGCTTTGATTCCCAAGTTGGCAGTGGTTTTGGAAAAAATATCGCGAACTGGATTGATCGAGACATGGCTTATCCAACCAATGTTTTGCATCTAGCTACTGAATGCGGAAATAAAAACCATAGTGCTGCATTTCCTGCAGCATTGCCGGAATGGTTCATCAAGCTTTTTACTGACGAAGGGGACTTGGTGCTTGATCCGTTTGTCGGTTCGGGAACGACGTGCGCGGTCGCACAAAGGCTGCGGCGCAATTCTGTCGGCATTGAACTGAAGGCGGAATACTGTGAACTAGCAGAGGCTGAAACAGTTTCATCAGACATGGTGCTAATGGAAAACGGAGCTAAATATGGCCAAAATATCAGACGCAGAAATAACGGCATACATCGAAGAAAACTTGCTGCCACTCCACAGAAAAAAACTGCAAAAGCTAACTAAGCTGCGTTTGAAGGAGATTTTGGAAAGAAAAAATCCCTATCTGTTCAAAGCCAAGCACGTCACTACCGCCTCAGAATTCATTCAAAGTGTTCTAGCCGCGTTTCTCTCATCCCAAGAGGAAACTCAGTTTGGTGGCTTTCTTGAAGGTTTAGCCGTTTTTATTTGCTCGAGAGTTTATGGAGGACACAAATCTTCGGCTTCTGGAATGGACTTGGAATTCGAGCGTGAAAACATTCTCTACATTGTCTCAATTAAATCAGGGCCGAATTGGGGTAATGCCGGTCAAATCGAAAAACTTAAAACCAATTTCGGCAAAGCCAAACGCATCCTTAACACCAATACTTCCAAGAAAAATATCGTAGCGGTCAATGCTTGTCTGTATGGGCGAGACCTCCCGGAGGATCGTGGCGATTATCTCAAACTTTGTGGTCAACGGTTTTGGGAATTCATTTCCGGGCGCAAAACACTTTACACAGACATTATTGAACCGCTGGGCAGCCGTGCCAAAGAACGAAAAGAAGAGTTTGAAGTGGAACTTGCAAAAGTTACGAACCGGCTGACAAAAGAATTCCTCGACGGTTTCTGTTCATTGGATGGCACAATCGAATGGAAAAAGATTGTCGAATTTAATTCGGGCATAGTTCCTCCAAAGGCATTGACGACTTTCAAAGTCGTAAACAATCAATCCTGAGCCTTCATTACGCCTTCGGTTCGAAGCGGAATACCTGCGCGCCATGTGCGGGCACGTCGAGGTAAAACCCTTGTTGCGCCAGATCGTTTCCGGCGCGTTCGTGGCTCTCTTTGCTTAAAAGATCGCGCATTACCCAATCGCGCTCGGCCAGTCCTGCGACATTCAGCGACACGTAGCACTGGCTCGGATGCCACGCCAGATTCACCACCACCATATCAAAGCCCGCGCCTTTGCCCTGCCACAATACGATGATGAAGTTCTGCGCCGTGGGGTTTCCGTCCCACGCCGCGCGAGGTGCGAGAATCTGACCGCGTCCAACTCCGACTTCGGATTTTTTCAGAACCGCCAACAGCAACTCGTACGCAGCCTTGATCTCGCCCGGTTCCGCTTCGACAGGTCGCCGCCCCAACTGCACTGGCATTTTAATCCGCGCACCAGTCAGTTGACCTTCGTGCAAAAACCTCATGCCGGGCAGTCCAAGGATAGCGAGCGCCGCTGCACGATTTTCCACAGGAGAAAGCTTCGCCGCTACACGTGGTTCGTCGTGGTTCTCAAGAAAGTGGATGCTGCGCGTCACGTAATCCTCCGGCGCGGACAGAAGTTTCCTCTGTGCCTCGGCGTGATGGCGTTCGACGAGATCATCATAAAGTGCCTTGTCATACGTGAAGTCAAAGCCGAGCGATTGCAAACGCCCTTCGAGTCCCCAATAAACTTCCGCCATGAAAATGAATCCGGGCTGTGCGCGCTTCACTTCTTTAATCGCGTCCGGCCAAAACTCGTGCGCGAGATTCGGCCCACTTGCGGGCAAGTGCGCCCATGTCTTGGCGAACACTTCATTGAGCAACAGCATCGCCATGTCGCAACGCACTCCATCGCACTTCGTCGCGATTGAAAGCAGCAGCTTCCGCATCGCGCTGCGTGTTTCGCTGCGGCGATAATCCAGTTGTGCCACATCCGTCCACGGCGCGAAGTAAGGGTCTTTGCCATTCGCAACCCAACGCGTGCCCGCTGGTGTCTTCACTTCGAATGTCCCCTCTGCGGGCTTCTGACTTTGCACGAACAACTCAGGGTGCGTGTTCACCCACGGATGATCCATACCGACATGATTCGGTACGAAATCGAGAACGAGTTTGATTCCAATCGCGTTCAGCTTCGCGCGAAAACTTTTCAAACCTTCGTCACCACCCAAAGTTTTTGGCACAGAATAATCCGCGATGGAATACGGCGAGCCTGCCACGTCAGCATCTTTCCACCCCGGCAGCACAGCATCGTACTCGCGCCGCAAATCGGGATGCTTCAGCGCGATCTCACGCGAGCGAGTGCCAGTCGTCCACACGCCCATGAGCCAGATGTGAGTGAATCCGGATTTCTGCCAGAACGCGAATTCCTGCTCCGGCACCGTGGCGAGTGTGATGTCGCGTTTGTGGCGTGTGGACAAATCCCGAAGCCAGCAACGCGTGTTGATCTGATAAAGCAATGGATGACTCATACGAAACTGTAGCTGACGTTACCTGAGTAGTTGTGAAACCTATTTTCCCTCCGAAAACCTAATCTTGTTTTCCTCCCACCACTTTTCAATTTGCTGATAGGAGAACGGTTGTAGGTTCTCAAGGTTTTTGTCCTCAGCTTTTAGAAACAACTCCGCTGCATATACGACTCGCAGGCTTTCATGCACCCGATATGTGCGGATAAGACAATTTAGCCTTTTTGCTTTGGAGTAATTCGTGTTCCCCGCGATAAACGCAATCAAAGCTGCGGCATTTAATCCGCGAACGTTTACCAACTCCTTTTCTGCCTCCTCAACCGTGACTTTGTTCGGATCAATTCCCTCTCTCCAAGGATAAATTCGGTTTTTCAAACGATCAATCCCACCAATGCCTGCGATTGGATTACCTAAGTTACGAACAATTACATTTAATTCTATCTTGGCTCGTTCAGAGCAGAAATTTTCACTATCCACAGCAATGCGACGAAGCATGTCGAAAGCACGCCTACCGTCACTACGTGCATCTGGCGAGGCAAAGCTGAATTCAGCTTGATCCGTGAGTTGTTTAATGTGCGATTCAGCTTGATTGATTCTCGCTTCGGCGGCTTTGACTCTTTGAAGAGCTTCCTGTGCCTCAATTCGTTTCTGTCGTGCTTCATAAAACTGAAGTCCAGCAAACGACAGTGAGACTACGGCGAACACAGCTAGCACTCCAGGAATGTAAGTAAGCAACATTCCGATTGTGTGTTGATGCACTCTGCATTTAGGGCAGACCTTTGCTCGGCTATCGATTTCCTCAAAGCAATGTTTGCACGGAACTTTTCCATTGGAGGTTATGATGATACTCATCGGCGCGGTTTCTTATGCTTCCGGCTCGACCCATTTGTTGTGTTCTTTGATGAGGTCAACAAGCCGTTCCACTGCGTCAGTTTCGGGGATGTTGAATTTGATCGGGGTCTTGCCGACGTAAAGATTGATCTTGCCGGGTGCGCCGCCCACGTAGCCGAAGTCCGCATCCGCCATCTCACCTGGCCCGTTCACGATGCAGCCCATGATGGCGATCTTCACACCTTTGAGATGCTCAGTGCGAGTCTTGATACGCGCCGTGACGGTCTGGAGATTGAACAGCGTGCGCCCGCAGCTTGGGCACGCCACGTAATCCGTCTTGAAGCTGCGACATCCCGCCGCCTGCAAGATGTTGTAGGCCAATCGCAGCGATTGCCCCGCCCCAGATTCGTTGCGGACAAGGATCGCATCGCCGATTCCATCCGCCAGCAATGAGCCGATGACAACCGACGCGCGCAGCAACGCGATCTTGGGTTCAAGAACTTCGTAGCCGCCGACGTCAGTCGGCGCACTTTGATCCGGGGAGGAAGTTTGCGCCGACTCACGTCGGCGGCTACCAGCAAAGTTGATGCAGTCCTTGAGCAATATCGGATTGTTTCGCCCCAGCCTCCGCCGCGTACAAGCTGATC
>JAYUAV010000098.1:0-5988 GCA_043741175.1 Verrucomicrobiota bacterium | reverse complement strand
CTTGATCCGAACGTTGCGGAACTGAACGGTCATGGCTGGCCCCGCATGAATCTGCAAAGCGAGGATTCCAGACTTCGCAGCTTTGTCCAAATTCTCGTCCGTCACGTCAACCGTCTGTGCGCCGTTGATGAAATGTTGGAGGTGATTGCCCTGAGCAATGATGACATAATCATTCCAGTCCTCGTTTTTAATCTTGGTTTGAATCGTAGCCGAATCGCCGACCGAGCCTGTGACTTCAACTTTGGGTTTGCCCGCCTCGTCAGACTTCACCACGGTTTTTTCGCCGCGCTTGGCCAGGATGCCGCGCCCGCGCTCCTCGTAGAGGATACCGCTGTAAGTTTTGCCCGCCTCAAAGTCCGCCTGGTAACCGCCAACAATCGGCCCAGACTCGCCCGGCGCGAGAAGACTGCTGCGATACTGGACGCCGGAGTTGCCGCCAATTATTTTGTATTGCAGTCGGAGTTCAAAGTCGGCCACTTCGCCGCCCTTCCAAACGAGGAAGGTGTTGTGTGCAATTTTGGTGTCGCCGTCATTGGAAGTTTTGCCCGTGATGTTGCCATCCTGGATAGACCAGAGCTTGGGATTGCCTTCCCATCCGTCGAGATTCTTTCCATTGAACAGGGACTTAAAGCCAGGCTCAACGGATGGCGGCGCCTCGGCCAGCGGCCACTTGTCCGTGCGAAACGGCGAGGCGGGCAATCCTTCCTTATTGAAGAAATTTGGTTCGGCGAGTTGATGCATCGCGAACCGCACCGCCACGGGATTCACCACCGTGTCACTCGACACGATAATTTTTTTTCCAACAATCTCGGCGTGAGCCTCGGTAAAATTCTTGTCCTCACCCGCAATTGTGAAATGCGTCAGGGCTTTGCCATCGCTCGAAACAAGCCCGCCGCCAACATGATCGAAACTGAGTTTAATCTTGTTTCCCCGAATCTTCATGTCGTCGTAGATCGGGCCTGAATAAACAATTCCGCGCTTGCCGTAGGTTTTCGACAGTGCCCAAAGTGCGAGACGGCGACCCACCTCCTGTTTGTTTTTGGGATGAATGTCCTTGAGGCTGCTGATGTCCGTGGTCACGGCCATTCCGGTGTTGGGCACTTCAAGCGTTTTGGTCTGCGCCTCCCAGATGCCCGCAAGCTTCGTGGCGTCGCCACCGTAGGTGTACGGCGCGAGCTGCACGAAGTAGAACGGCATAGTGGGATTGTTCCAGACGCTGCGCCAGCCAGCGATGAGTGCCTTCATCTTTTCGTAGTACAACATTCCCTCGCCATTATTAGATTCTCCCTGATACCAGATTGCGCCACGCATGGCGAACGGCACGAGCGGATGTACCATTCCGTTGTATAGCGCGAGCGGCGATTGATGGTTGACCTGCCTCACAGGTTTGCCGTCTGTATCCATCACAGTTTTTCCATCCTTGTCCTTTTTGTCCATCCACTCTGGAAATGTGTCCAGCTTATCTGCAAAATCCGTCTTCAACGCAGGGACAGCCTTGAAGCCGACTGGCGGCGTCCACGGTTCGATGCGTGTGCCTCCCCAATTGCAACCCAGCAATCCCACGGGCACGTCCAGTTCCTTCAGCAACATGCGCCCGTAATAATATCCCACAGCCGTGAATTTCCCGACGGTGTCAGGGCTGGCAACTTTCCAGCCGTCCGATGTTACATCACGCTCAGGTTTGTCGGACGGGTTGTGCGGAATTTTGATGTGACGGATGCGCGGATGATTGCCGGCGGCAATCTCTTCCTTCGCATTGTCGGAATCCACCACAGACCATTCCATATTGGATTGCCCCGAACACAACCACACTTCACCCACAAGCACGTCTTCGAGCACGAGCTTGTTCTTGCCGGTGATGATCAGGGTCTGCGGCGTGGAGTTGGCCTTCATCGAACGCAGATTCACGCGCCAGCTTCCATCGGTGGCGGCAACTGCCTTAACTTTTTGCCCCGCAAATTCAACGGTGACCTCCTCGCCCGGATCAGCCCAACCCCAGATCGGGCACGACTGCGCGCGTTGAAGAACCATGTGACTACCAACGACGGCGGGCAATGTCACGTTAGCGCGTGATGATGACGTTAAAGCGCAGATAAACGCGACGATGAGCGGGAGAATTTTTTTCATGAGTGAGGTTGGGTTGGAAACGGTTTGGCTAAATCAATTTGTGATACGGGTTGCCTGGGTTGACGGTCTTGATGCCCACCCGGTTACTTGCTGAGGAAACGCCGGAGATTCTGCAATCCCTTAACCGCGATTTCATCCCGCGTCGGTTCCATGCGACGCCAGATGGCGGCGGCCTTGGCGATGACTTTCACGTCGGTGGTGAACGATTCGATCACCACGTTGCCGTCGTAGCGGATTTCCTTGAGTGCCTTCGCGATGGATTTCCAATCGGTGTGGTCATTGCCGGGAGTGCCGCGATCACTGCCGCAGGCATGGAAATGCGCGAGGTGTTTGCCGGCCTTGCGAATCGCCGTCGCCTGAAACTTCTCCTCAATGTTCATGTGGAACGTGTCGAGATGCAGCTTGAGCGCGGGACTGCCAACGGCTTTGATCATCTTCAATCCTTGATCGCAGGTGTTGATGAAATCAGTTTCAAAACGATTCAGCGGTTCGAGACAAACCTGACGTCCGCGTTTCTCGGCGTGTTTGCAAAGCGTCTTGAGATTCTTCACCACGGTGGCCCATTGCTTCTTGTATTCGTCCGGCGGCACGGCGTCCGCGCGGCCCACGGCGGAATAAACCGGCCCGATCAACGACGGACAATCCAGCACCACCATCTGGTCAAGGAGCGCCGTCATGTAAGCCAATCCCGTCTTCTGCGCAGTGGCGTCACCGCGCAGGTCGCGATCCGGCCCCATGCACGCGCAAACCGAGCCACACACCAAGCCGTGGCGATCCAGTTCGCGTTTCACATATGCCGGGTCAATGTGTGCCGGGTCTTCAATCGCGATCTCGACAGTATCGAATCCCCACTTCTTGAACTTTGGGAAAAGTTTGGTACTGGCGTTATTGAACGGCGAGGTGAACAGGAATGTGTTGATGCCAAATTTCATGATGTTGCCTGAGTTTGTGCGGACGATTGAAACTTCAAAAGAAAAATGTGCTCTCGTTGACCAATGAAATCACTTCACGTTCGGGACAGTCTCCCACCTCTGGGATTTCGCGGACTTGAGCACTGCATCGCAGACGTATTGAGTTTCGAGCGCATCGCGAAACGTCGGGCCAGCGGGCTTTCGGGTTTCAAGACCCTTCACAAAATCCGCTACCTGATGGATGAAACTGTGTTCGTAACCGATCTGCAATCCGGGCACCCACCAGTTTTTCATGAAGGGATGATCAGCGTCGCTGACATGGATGCTCCGCCAGCCGCGCAGCTTGCCCTCATCACGATGATCGAAATACTGCAAGCGATGGAGATCATGCAAATCCCACGCGATGCTCGCGTGTTCGCCATTGATCTCAAAGGTGTAAAGAGCCTTGTGTCCGCGCGCATAGCGGGTGCTCTCGAACGTCGCGAGTGAACCGTTCTTGAACCGCGCGAGGAAAGCACACGCGTCATCAATACCCACCTTCTGCACCTTACCAGTGAGAGTGTGCGTGCGCTCTTTGATGAAAGTTTCCGTCATGCCGTTGACCTTCTCGATGCTGCCGTTGAGCCAGATCGCGGTGTCAATGCAGTGCGCGAGCAAGTCGCCGGTCACGCCGCTGCCTGCGGTCTTCGCGTCGAGCCGCCACAACCCCGCGCCACCTTGCGGCAATTCCGGGCTGATGGTCCAATCCTGCAAAAACTTCGCGCGATAATGAAACACACGCCCGAGCTTGCCCTCGTCAATCAACTGCTTCGCCAACGTGACGGCGGGAACACGACGATAATTATACCAAACGATGTTCGGCACTTTGGCCTTTTCGACTGCCGCCACCATCTTGCGACCTTCGGTGCCATCCATCGAGAGCGGTTTCTCGCACAGGATCATCTTGCCCGCTTTGGCGGCGGCGATAGCGATCTCAGCGTGTGAGTTGTTTGGCGTGCAAATATCAATCGCGTCAATGTCTGCGCGCGCAATCAGCTTTCGCCAGTCAGTCTCGACGGATTTGTAGCCCCACTTCAACGCGAAAGCTTTGACCTTGGCTTCATCCCGCGCGCAAACAGCTTGCAGCACGCATTGATGTTCGAGATCAAAGAAGTTGTTCACCTTGCGATAGGCGTTCGAATGTGTCCGCCCCATGAAGCCGTAACCGATGAGTCCGATGCGTAGTTGTTTCATATTGTTGCTAGAAAAATTTTTGCCACGAAAAGGCACAAGAAGCACAAAAGGGAAATCAATCTGGGAAAAGAATTCTCCCAGAGGCTTCAACGATGTCGTTCATGATGTATTTTTTGATCTGAAATCTTGGCGCACCGAAGTTGATCAACAGCCCGTGCTCAATGCGGGACGCGCGCAGGTAGCCCAACAACTGCGCGACATGCTCATCACTGGCGTAACGAACGGCTTTTAACTCTACGATCAGGCGATCATCTACAAACAAGTCCGCATAGAAATCTCCGAGCAGCGTCCCGTCTTCATCAAACACGCTGAGCGGATGCTGCTGCACTACTTTCAGCCCCTGCTTCCTGAGCCGGTTCGTCAGGGAGTTCTCATAAACCTTCTCGACGTGACCATTTCTCAAATATCGGTGCGCCGCATAGCCAGTTTCATGAACGACGTCGCACAACTTCATGATGTCCTGCATAACAAGTTTTCTTTTGTGCTTCTTGTGCCTTTTCGTGGCAAAAGTTTTAGTCGTTACGCCCTCCAGCCGTGGTTCTCGCGGACTTGAATCATCGCGGCGAGGATGTCGTTCCAAGTCTGTTGCTTCATCAGCACTTCGTTCGGGAACATGCAACCATCCCAGCAAATGTGTTTGGTTTTCTTCGTGACCTTGCCCGCATTGTCGCGCAACCAGTAACCGGAATCGCGCGCGATGTTCAGCTTGCCGTTCGGGTCGGTAGCCAAGCAATGCTTGCCCGTCTTGTCATGCGAGCCGCTGCCTTTCACCGTGGCGTCGTTCTGCGCGACGTGGAAATCAATCATCCATGGACGCAGTTCCTTGGTGAGCTTTCTCATCGCGGTGTGAAAAATGTCCGGCTCCCAATTAAACTTCCACGGCACGATACGATGTTCCGGCGCGTTGTAGCCAAGCGTGTAAAGAAGCGTGTGCGCCATGTCCGCTTGGAAACCTACGAGCTTCGGCTGGCCGACTTCTTCGAGCAGCCGCACCATCCATTTCCAACTGTGCATCGCGCCCCAGCAGATTTCGCCTTCCGCCGCGAGCCGTTCACCGTGGTCTTTGGCGACCTTCGCGCCTTCGCGGAAAGTTTTCGCGATGAGCTTGGTGTTGCCTTTCGGGTCCTTGTCCCAATCCATCACGCTCGCTGCCGAGTCAATGCGCACGATGCCGTGCGGACGCACGCCAAGTTTGCGGAGCTTCTCCGCAATGCGACACGCCTTGGCCACAGCGGTGACCCAGTTCTTACGCTTTGTTTCATCGCCCATCGCCGAGCCATCAAACCAGACCGGCGCGACCACCGAGCCGACGACAAATCCCTTCGCGCGAATTTTGTCTGCCAGTTTCTTGATGCCGTCGTCGCTGATGTCTATTGAAACGTGCGGGTCGTAGAGGAACAAATCCACGCCATCAAACTTGATGCCGTTGACCGACGCCTTGGCGGTAAGATCAAGCATCGTGTCGAGACTGATGGAAGGCTCGTCGCCCGGGCTGCCCTTGCCGACGAGGCCGGGCCACATGGCATTGTGGAGTTTGGGAAAATTGTTTTCGCTCATAACAGTTGTTTGTTGCTGGTTAGAACTTGTTCTTCCGGTAAGCACCCATCGCTGGCGCATCGGGATTCACGTCAGGGCCGAAGTAACGCAGACAAACGAGCGGCTCGGTCTCACTGGTGTTCTCGAATGTCACTCCCGCTTTCGCGCCGTCCTCGGTGCA
>JAYUAV010000097.1:0-5413 GCA_043741175.1 Verrucomicrobiota bacterium | reverse complement strand
CAATGTAGCCCCGCCAGTTGTTGGTGTTCGGGATGATAGCTCCCGTAGTGTAAGGGAATGCAAGATTTACCCCCAGATCATTTGTAATAACAAGCGTGGTATAGTTCGTGACAAAAACAGAAACCGCCCGCGCGTAGTTTGCCGCGTAGGAATTCCAAAACTCCACCGCCGAAGGCATGGTCAGGGACATGGTGAAGAGTTGATTCGTCTCTTCAATTACAAAGCCCGCTTTCCGCACCTGCAATTTCCTCGTCATCGTGAGAATCGGCTCGGAGTTAAACTCATTGAAGTTAGGCAGACCTTTTCTCGCTCCCACCACCGGAGGCACACCGTAAATAAGAACATTCCCGTCAACCGGGATGCGTCCCGTTAGATTTGTTGTCGCAAAAATATCCAAGATCGGACGGTTCTGAGTTTTAAGGGCGATTGTCGCCGACGACGTTTCTTCGACAAAGTTCGTGATGAAAAGACTGTTGCCTTGCAGTCGGAACACAGGGCGGAACACCGTGGGCAATCCCTGCAAAGCGCGCGAATTTATTTTCGTGTCCCAGATGTTTGCCGCCACCTGCAAGAGGCGATGGACCGCCTGGTTGTAGGCAAACTGTCTGTTGCCAGTCCGAGTCAGGCTGGGAGAATAGACGTAATTACCGCCTTCCCACATCACCGGGAGATTGGTCATGCTCAGGGTGGGCACTTGATTGGTCATCCCAAAGTAAGGCCGGTTGGTGAGTCCCACTTCATCCAAGCCTGTGTAGCCATAGTAGCCGAAGAATGTGACCAGATAATTCGACGGCCCCGCGCGAAACCATTCTGTTGATGTCTCGCGAAGCAAGCGATCCACGGCGTTGGTGAAGAACAACACAGAACCGGGAACATTGAACTGCGGGATTCCCCGCGCCGGATTGCCAGCTTGAATGTCGGAATCCAACCACGAAACAAAGTTCGTCACCTTCAACCCACCCACGTTGACGTAGTTGAGGTTCAACTTGTCTTCGTCTTCCGTGGAAGAGTCCACACCGAGCTGAGAGAGCATCCGGTAGAATGTGGTTTGATCGTAGGTGGAAAGGTTGGTGCTGGCGGCGTAGAGACGGTCGGTGAATTTCAAGCCGATGCCACCGCGATTGACCTTGTTCGGATCAAACAAGTCCTGCGTGGTGAAGAAATGAAACGGGCGATTCGCCCCCACCCACGGAGTCCGGGGGTCGTCGGGATTGTTGCCTACCGGCGGTTCAGGCGCGTAGTTGATTGCTGTCTGGAGCGGCCCATCCGAGTAGCCATCCACTTGATCCCTTCGGAAAATATTGGCGGCGGCGTTCCCGTAGGTAATGCCAAACGCTTCTGGTGTGTAAGCTGAGTTATACACGCCAAGGACGGGCGGGCCGTTAAGTTGATAGCGATAAAATCCAAACGCGTCCGCGAACGCATTGCCCCCGGCGGGCACGCCATTGACCGGATCATACTTGTAACCTCCGTTGCCAAGCGCATCGTTGCCCCATCCATAAATCTCGTTGGTATTCATGTCGTGCAAGAAGGCCGCAAGATTCATCTCCCATGTGCCCACGCCTTGATTGCGGGAGTATTCCACCCCCAATGCTTGCATACGCGGCTTGTTCGTGGTCAGCGCTGAGTTGTGAATGTAATTTACATCCAGCGTCTTTCCTTCCGGCACGACGATGTAGGCGTAGCGGGCGACGAATTGATTGTCCGCAGAGTGCGTCTTGTCGGAACGATCCAACACGCCGATCCATTGCGGATCGCCGGTGATGTAGTTGGAAAGAATGTTTGGCGGAGTGAACACTGGATTGGTCGTGCCGTCAGTCGCGTAGAATGTTCCATTAAGATTCGTCACCGGCCAGCGTCCAGTGTTCTCAAAACGCCCGTTGCGATTCAGATCAATGTAGTAGCGGAACTCGTAGCCGCCTGTGAGCCGGATGGTGATATAGACCGGCGGGCGTGCATTGTAGAAAAGGTTGGTCTGATTCCTGAGGTGGTGATCCGTGGTAAGCGGCGTCTGCCCCACATCGTTCTGGTAATCGTAATTAACATTCAGCAACTGAGCGAAACCTCCGGGCAACAGGGGATCAAACCCATTCCAGTTCACGAAGTTGGTGGAAACCAGCAGATCAATGTTCGCGATGTTGGTGGTGGCGAGAATCGCGGCGATGATTTCCACCCTGGCGCGGTCATTGGCGACATCCGTGGCGTTGCGCGTGGCCGTGGCATCAATGGCTGTTCTCACCGAGCCGCGCTCGCGTCCCGTCAGTGTGAGAAACGCCACCGCCAGAAATGTGATGATGGAGATCATCACGACGGTGATGACAAGCGCGACGCCGGAGCGTGATGCGTGATGCGTGGTGCGTGAAGCACTTCTCGAATCACGAGCCGCTCGTAAATCGTAAATCGTAAATCGTAAATTGGATCGGTTGAGTCTCATTGATAGGCCGTGGGGTCAACGTTGCGGATGGGCACGCGGATGCGGAAAAGATGAGTGCGCGACGCTTGATTGGTGAGGTAGTTGCGTCGGGAATTCGCTTGGGCTGTCAGGTCTCCCGGATTGTAGATGGCCTTGATCTTAGCAATGGCGGCGTCTTCGAGGATGCCGAGTTCCAAATCCACCGAAGCGGGGACGACGTTGCTGACGAAACTATAGTTTTCCACTTCGGCCACGGGATTGGGGTATGGCGTGGTGAATGGACGGCGCACGAAGACATTCGCGAAGCCATTGGTTATCCAAATACCATTCGTATCATAGGCACGGACGCGCAGATGCACTAAGCCATCAAGCAGCCGCGTCATGTTGGTCTTAACCAACCCCGCGCTATAGAATCCCGCCACGTCGTTATCAAACCTGTTGAACAAAAATCGGGGATTGTCGCCAAAGTTTAATTTGTATTCGCAGCGGTATAACGATCCCACTCCTTCCGCCGGGTTTGAAACAAAGTACCCGGTGCCAGTCCAAGTCCTGTTCTCCTCGGTAAGAAAGAAAATTTCCTGAATGATATTGGTGCGGCTGGGCAGCGGGCTTCCCGGCGGATTCGGAATGCCGGGCAATTCTTGAAGCAACGGTTTGTAGCCGCCGGCAAAAGCGATGCGCGTGTAAAAGTTCGTTGCCAGATTTACCTTAGACGGCTTCATCTGCGCCAACTCACGCTGCAACATATCCATCACGGCGCGTCCGCCTTCCAACACGTCCACCTGCGTGGTGCCGAGTTTGTAGGCGCGCTGGGTCTGATTGAACATCTGCATCAATCCGAGAATGATGAAGGACATCAACCCCACGACGACGACGATTTCGATCACGGAGAACGCGGAGCGGCGGTCTGTGACTGGCTTTGGACAGGATGATGCCGATAAGCCGGTCACAGACCAGCGCTCCGTCACATTTGGGTGAACTTGGCAACGGTCGCTGGATGTGGGGTTCAGTTTCACTTGAAAAATCAGTAGGCCGATGGGTTGAAGTAAAAGATCGGATGATTGTTCGTTGCCTCAATCCATTTCTGATGTTGTCCGCCCGCCATCGAACGGAAGGTTTGATTGCCGTTGCCAACCCTGCCACCCGGCAATAACGGCCAACGGAATCTGAGACGCACTTCGTGAAGATTTGTATGAACCGATTGCTCCTGTCCTGACACCAGACTCGCCAGCGGCACGTCGTGAATCTCCACCAACATCCGGTAGCTGAATCCGAGATCGAGAACGCTGGGCGTTGCCTGCGGCGGCTTTTCCGTGGCTGCGCCGGAGATGGCGCGGACGTACGAAACAACGTGATTGCTGCGGATGCGGTTGGGAGCAACCGGCTCAAATTTGGGTCTGCCCAAAAGCGAAATGATCCGGTAACCGTCAATCAACCTGAAAGCATCAATGGCAACCACTGCTGAGGTGACGCGTGAGGCATCGTTCGTATACGAATCGAGATCGGAATTCACCACAGTCCAGTTTGAAACGGTCGTATCCCAGACCGTCCAATAGTTCGTGATACTCATGACCCGGTTGGTCAGTTCATCCAATCCCCGCGCGCCGTTTCGCAACGCATCCATGAAATAAACAGACTCCTGATTGATGATCGTCTCCTCGCGATTATTCCGCTGCACATTCAACCCCGCTGGCAACACACCGATGATAGCAACGAGCGCAAACCCGATGATGGCCAGCGAGAGCGCGATCTCGACCATCGTGAAGGCGGAACGTTCGCTGGTAGGGCGCGTCACTCCGTGCGCGCCGTTTCGCGTCAGCCAAGCGGCGGCGCGCAGAGGACTGACGCGCTCTACCTGATTTGATTTCAACAGCACCTTCATTTGAACTCCTGTTTCTCCAGCCGCGCACGGCCTGTCAGTTTATCAATTCGCACGATGGTGAAGGCATTGATGCTGTTGTTCGGAGGGCTTTCGGTGATCGTTGGTGCGTCTTGTGTGGCGACTCTGTTTGCATCGCGCGAATAACCCACGGTGCCTTTGGCGAGCGGGATGAATTCATCCTCACCAGATTCAGGCTGGCCAAGATGATTGAAGGCGATGTAGGGAAGCGTGACGTACGGCGCAGTGGTCAGTGCCGCGTCAGATGACGGGAACGGGATCGTATTCGTTCTGGCAAATCCGCGAACTGTGAAGACATCCGAACTGAGAAGGCTGCCCGGAGGATTGGTGAAGTCGCGAGACGTGTTACGCGGGCCAAACTTCCACTCGGCGATGGTTGCTCCTTCTGGCAATGTTTTCCATGAAGACAAGTAGCGTGGAGAAACTTTGCCGGGTTGCTCGCCAACACTCCGGAGGGTGACAAAGTTGTAGGAGTTGAGTTGTTTGCCGTAGAGCTTCTCGCCCTTGACGGTTTCAGTCGCTGGCAAAACCGTGTATCTGTTCAGGCCAACCACTCTGAGAGAATCACTCCAAAAATTCGACGGACAGAACACCATATACACCGTGGTGCGCTGGCTGATGGCATATTGGCGTGCGCGTTGAACGTCATCCAACATCTGCCGCGTGGAGGCCAGCATCACGTTGCCTTTGCCCCAACCGCTGATGGTCGGCAACGAGACCGCCGCGAGGATGCCGATGATGGCAATGACCACCAGCATCTCGATGAGCGTGAACGCGGAATGTCGGGGAGATGTTTTCACAAGACTGCCTATTGAGTCCAACCGAGGACATTGTCGCGATTCACATCTTTGTCAGCCTGTTTACTGTTTAAGGCTTTTCCATCCGGCCCTTTGGACCAGACGATGTACTTTCCTTTGAACTTGAATTCATCCGTGTTTCCACTGGCCGCTTTGTTGGGATTGAACAACCCGTTGTGTCCGCTTTGTGAACCCACCGAGATTTGAGAAACCGACATGTGCCCATAAACAACATCCTGACAATGGTCGTCGAAATCGTAATCAAGCGAGATGACATAAGAATTGCCCCACGGATCTCGATAC
>JAYUAV010000096.1:0-7900 GCA_043741175.1 Verrucomicrobiota bacterium | reverse complement strand
CCGTCCGGAAGCACGCAGGCCAAGCATTTCATCCACTGCCACTCGGGCGTTGAAGCGGCCTGAAGGCCGCGCTCCGGGGGCAGTGTCAAGATGCGCCCGTGTGACTGGTGTGCAGTTTGACCTCTTAGCCGAAGATTAAGACACCAAGTCGCGCGGCGGTTTCAGTCACACCCGATGACAACGCAAATGTGATCAAGTGATGGAAAACCAATATCCAATTATTCCATGTTCATCCGTGAGTTCAACTGTGGAGGTCAGGATCATGGCGGCGCAGGTGGTGTCTTACGGCGGATGCGACAGGAAAGATTGATGGCTCATGCGGAGGAGGAACGGGTGGGTTCGCCAACATCCCAGCGCACAAGGCCAAAGACGAAACACCCGATGGCGGCAACCACTTGTATGCCGACGGATCAGGAGTCTGGGTGAAGTTCAATAATATGTATGCCTTCCACACCTAGTATCCCGGCCTCCGCATCATGTATTGGTTTCAAGAGCCGAGCGGAATGGATCGGTTGCTTCAGCCTCGCCTCGACCTGATAGCCTCCAAACTGTAGTGGCGGGCATCCTTGCCCGCCGTAGAGTCGGGCTTCAGCCCGGCGGAAAGAACCTCTCGACAAACGAGCACTCGGAATGTTTGTTGAGTTGAACAATTACTTCCACGGCTGCGCCAAAACATATTCAGGCGACTCAAGTAAACTCGAACTCCGAGGACGAGCGCCTTCCGACCAAACATTGTCCGTGTTTTTTCGTCGGAGTTTTTTCGACTGCGGTCTTGCCACATCTCCATCGAATGCTACGGTGATTCCAGAATGAACCCCTACGCGATCACAGCCGCCGTCCCGCGTTCCATCCTGCGCTGTTTTGCAGGAGCGACCGGACTGAACAGGTCTGGCATGGTGCGGAAAAGTTAGCGGCGGCGCGTGGGTCTGCGTCCGTCCTGATGGAGTTTTAGCGGAGCAGGCGAGATGGTTTAATTCCTGCGGAGCGCAGACCGTGTTCACTCGCCGGACAATGTTGATGAAGCTCGCCCTCGGTGCCGCCGGGGTCGCTAGCGGCGCAGTTCCATTCCAGCTCGGCAACGCATCGTCTCCCAAGTCCTTCAAATTTTCGTCCCGAGACGATTCATTTCTGGACGAACTTTCGCAACCTAGCTTCCGCCTCTTCTGGGAAAATGCTCATCCGCAGACGGGTCTTGTCAGGGATTTGGTTGTACCGGGCGCGAATGAAATCAATGCAGTTTCTAGCATCGCGGCGACGGGATTCGGATTGACGGCACTTTGCATCGGAGCGGAACGCGGATGGGTGAATCGCTCCGAAGCCCTCGCCCGCGTGCGGACAACACTTCGTTTTCTGCTTAACGACATGCCGCATCAGAATGGTTTCTTCCATCACTTCGTGGACTGGCAAAATGGTCAGCGTGCGATGATGAGTGAGGTGTCATCCATTGATACAGCCATTCTCATTTGTGGCGTGTTGACCTGTCGTCAGAGCTTTCGCGACGAGGAAATCTCCGATCTTTCAAGAAAAATTTATGATCGCGTGAACTGGAAGTGGCTGTATCGCGAGGGTCCGTTCATGAGTCATGGTTGGACGCCGGAGCGCGGCTTCCTCGCCTCAAGTTGGAATTCTTACAGCGAACACATGATGCTTTATCTGCTGGCTATTGGTGCGAATGAACACGCCATCCCCGCAGAATCTTGGAACGCGTGGAGTCGTCCGTGGCGTAACGCTCCGACTGGCGGACGCTACATCGAAGCACCCGCGCCGATCTTCATCCATCAATACTCTCACGCGTGGATTGATTTCCGCGGACAACGCGATGGGCACACGGACTACTTTGAAAATTCACAGGTGGCGACGCTGGCGCACCAACAGTTTTGTCTGGAACTGGGCAATGAGTTTCCCACTTACGGCGAAAACCTATGGGGCATCACCGCGTCGGAATCGCCCAAAGGCTATGCGGTCTGGGGCGGGCCGCCCAAGATGGGTCCGATTGATGGCTCCGTTGTGCCGTGCGCAGCAGGCGGCTCATTGCCGTTCGCGCCGGAGCTGGCGATGCAAACACTCCGGCACATGCGGGAACGCCACAGCAATCAAAGCTGGGGACGTTACGGATTCACAGATGCTTTCAACCCGCGCACGAAGTGGATGGCGCGTCATCACGTCTCGATCAACACGGGTATCACGTTGCTCATGGCTGAAAACGCGCGCTCCGGTTTTGTCTGGGATAACTTCATGCAAAACTCGGAAGTGAAGACCGCGATGCGAAAGGTTGGCTTCAGCGGCGAGGATGGCGTTTTCAAATCGCCAATCCTCACCTGACGGTTACACTGCGGCAGTGCAAATCGTCGGCCAACACATCGGAATCTTCGGAGGATCGTTTGACCCTGTTCACACGGGTCATCTGCTCGTGGCGCAAGCGGCGATTGAAGAGCTTCAACTTTCGCGGTTGTTTCTGATTCCCGCCGCGTGTTCGCCTTTCAAGTTGGATCAACAACCCACGCCCGCCGCTCAACGCCTCGCCATGCTGCGGCTCGCGTTTGTTGGGAGAAAGGATTGCGAGGTGGACGATCTGGAAATTCAGCGCGGCGGAACATCGTTCACCATAGACACCGTGCGGCACTTCGTGCAGAGATTTGCTGGCGCAAAATTGTTTTACCTCATCGGCGCGGACAACGTAACTAAGCTGAACCAATGGCGTGACGCTGACGAACTCGCCAAGCTGGCTGAGTTCGTGGTGATTCCCCGACCGGGCGATGCGCCAGTGCCGTTGCCGTCACCGTTCCGGGGCCGTTACCTCAACGGGTTTCCCTTCGGCGTCTCGGCCTCGCAGATTCGCGCGCGCGCCACGGCGGGACTGCCTCTCGAACCGCTTGTTCCCGCTGCGGTGGCGCAATTCATCCGCAACAATCAGCTTTATCAAACGGAATCAAAAGCTTGACCCTTTGCCGCTGAACTGGCTATTTTATGGGTGAAATGAACGGAATTGTCCGACAAGTAACAGCGGTAGTAGTCCTCGTAGTAGTAAGCGAGGCCGGGGCTGCTTGTCGAGATTGAGACGATTTTAACAAGAACCCACGGCTGGAAACGGCTGTGGGTTTTTTGTTGCCCGCACTGTTCCGGCCATAACCAAAAGAAAGTATGAGCAAAACATCCGAATCCGCGAAAGCGAAAGCATCCAAATCCACCGCGCCTAAGAAGCGCAATGAAGTCGGCGCCGCCATGTTGGGCCGCGACATCTTCGTCGAGGCGCTCGAACGCGAAGGCGTTGAAGTCATTTTTGCGTATCCCGGCGGCGCGAGCATGGAAATCCATCAATCGCTGACGACCTCCAAGATTCGCACCATCCTCCCGCGCCATGAACAAGGCGGCTCGTTTGCGGCGGAAGGTTACGCGCGCGTGACTGGCAAGGCCGGTGTTTGCATGGGCACGAGTGGTCCAGGCGCGACAAATCTCGTCACCGCCATCGCGGATGCTTACATGGATTCCTGCCCGCTCATCGCCATCACGGGTCAAGTGAACCAGAACATGATCGGGCGCGGCGCGTTTCAAGAGACGGATATGATCGGCGTCACGTTGCCCATCGTGAAGCACAGCTATCTCATCACGGACATCAACGACATCCCGCGCATCGTGAAGGAAGCGTTTTACATCGCGCAATCCGGTCGCCCCGGCCCGGTGGTGATTGATTTCCCGAAGAACATTCAACAGGCCAAAACACAACCCGTCTGGCCGACGCTCGAACAGGTGAAGAAAGGTTTGCGCGGCTACACGCAACCCGACTTGAAGGCGGACGAACTCGCGTTGAACGAGATCATGGGCTTGATCGAGAAGGCTGAACGCCCGGTGCTCTACTGCGGCGGCGGCATCATCACCAGCGGCGCGGCGGCGGAACTCAAGAAATTTGCTGAAGCCTGCAACATTCCCGTGACCACCACGCTCATGGGTTTGGGCGGCTTCCCGGAAACGCATCCGCTCTCATTGCGCTGGCTCGGTATGCATGGTTCGGCTGTGGCGAACTGGGCGGTCAACGGCGAATACGAGAAGCGAAAGACCTTCAACGATCCACAGGTGAAGATGAAAGACGGCGCGGACTTGTTGCTCTCGTTCGGCGTGCGCTTTGATGACCGCGTGACGGGCAAGTTTGAAGAGTTCTGCAAGACCGGCACCATTGTCCATGTGGACATTGACGCGTCGGAGTTGAACAAAAATCGCAAGGCGCATCTGCCTGTGGTTGGCGACATCAAGGACGCATTGACGCGCCTCAACAAGATGATCGCGAAACGTCCGATCACCAAGAAGCACGCCCCGTGGCTCGCGCAGATCGCCGAGTGGCAGAAGAAAGCACCGTTCACTTATGGCGTCACCGCCGAGATCGCGAACAGCGATCACATGAAAGACCATCTCAAAGGTCACGAAGATCAATGCATCATCCAGCAGATGGTCATCGAAACGCTTTACGACCTCACCAAAGGCGAGGCTTACATCACCACCGGCGTCGGCCAGCATCAGATGTGGGCGGCTCAGTGGTATAAATACAAATACCCGCGCCAGTTCGTCAGCAGCCTCGGCCTTGGCTCGATGGGTTATGGCTTCCCCGCCGCGCTTGGCGTGAAGGTGGCGTTTCCCGACAAGCAGGTGATTGATATTGATGGCGACGGTTCATTCCTGATGAACATCCAGGAACTCGCCACCGCGCACGTCGAGAAGATCGCGGCAAAGGCGATCATCCTGAACAACCAGCACCTCGGTATGGTGGTGCAATGGGAGGACAACTTCTTTGCAGGTAATCGCGGCCACACCTACCTCGGCAACCCCGATGACCGCGCACAGGTTTATCCTGATTACGTGCGCGTCTGCAATTCCTTCAACGTGAAATGCGAACGCGTCATCTTCAAAAAGGATTTGCGCGCCGCCATCCAGCGAATGCTTGATTCCAAAGAAGCCTACGTGCTGGACGTGGTCGTGCCATACAGCGAACACGTCATCCCGTTCATCCCCGCAGGCCGCACCGTGGCGGACATGATCTGGAAGTAAGCCGCAGCAATCTCAAAACGCAAAAGCCGGACGAGGGAAACTTCGCCCGGCTTTGTTGGGTGTGATCAATCAGGAGTGACCCCTTTCCGTGAAATTCATCGCGAATTTGCGACGGCCTTAACAGGCAATGTGGTTTCTCGCCCCTCTCGCACGATTGCAACTTGAACTACTTGGCCGATTTCCCATTTCAAAGAATCCTGTTTTGAAGCCTCGGCATTCCGCAGAGCGTCAATGCCGTTAATTGAAAGCACTCTGTCTCCAATTCGTAGACCAACTGCTTCAGCGTCAAGATTTGTAATTCTTCGAATGATGAGCTTATTTTCGTATTCCGATCCCGCTTCAAACTCAATTCCAAGTCTTGCTTTTGGGATAACCAGCAATACACACATAAAGCCAATGCGGCTGTCAGCACTTGGTAAGAATTCCCATACTTTACTTTGAGTCTTCAAAATATGGACGCCGTTTGCTCCTGCGTTTGCCGCAGCGGTTCTGAGATACTTTTCTAGTTCATGATCGGATTCAATTGGACTCTCCCAATCTGTATATTCCGCAATCGGCACCGCCGAAACTCCGGGGTTAGCCTCAGTTATAACGATTACGGAACTCGCCTCGACCGGAGTTTCAATTCTAAGACTTCTCAGATGCCTAAAACGAATGTCAGGATTGTATGGCGGGAAGGTCTGAATCTCTCTCTTCACAGAATAGTTCTGCGAAAGCTGCCTGAAAATTTCTTGAGCATCATAATAGTCTCTGGTTGCCGTAGGTTTTTCCCGGAAACAGACGATTCGGTTTTCAGTGTTTGGTTTTGGTATTACCTGCGTTGACGAAAGAAACAGACTGCCACCATTCCCTGTTGGGATGTAATTGCCTGTTGTGATAGCAGTTGAACGATCATATTCGGTGTTATTTGCTGTAAGCACATAGTAGCGGAAGCCGTGTCCTAAACAAATTTCGGCACAACGCAACATGCACATATCAGTTGCCCGCTGGCCACGCGTGTAGCCATTACCTGAAAATCCAACAAAGAATTCGTTGCGCGAAAGTTGTTTTTCGGCAAAGCCACCAGCGAAACCTTCCTTTTGATATGGTGTCGCGCAACCAACCAACAACGCCAAACCACAAACCAATGCCATACAACTAATCCATTTCATAAACGTCATTTTATAAGTTGATGCAAAGCTGAATCGCTTGTTAGAAATCACATCTCAGCTTGATGGACACCTATCACCTGCATCTGCCAAGAAGGTGGGCCGAAATTTACGACCGCAATCTGCATGTCAATAAGTGACGGTTTATATTTTCGGGGCTTTCCGAATTTCTTAATCAATTTCTTTTTCTGTGACTGTGAAATTTTCCCAATGAAACCAGCAAAAATATATTCGATGCAATTACCCTCATCAATATACCGGTGGTTCAATGGGTCTTTATTGAAATCTCGAATGTATGACATATGAGTAAACGTAAGATACCCAACGACCCAAGCTCAGCGACAGCCGTGGAAGGGAAGGTTGAGCGCAAATGAACCTTTCGATTTAATAACGGTAACGAGCGTGGAGAGCGGAACGGCTGTTAGATGCACATGGTTGGGTGTCATTGGATTTGGGCAAGAAGAAATAAAAGCAATTTTTTTTGTAGCGGTTTGTTTGTTTCGATGTGCGTTTGGTTTCTGGTCAGTGACAAAGACCCTTAAGAAAATTATAGATACCTGCGATTCCCGGCCACGCTTGGATTACAGTAAGAAATCCCAAAACAACAGTCAGCCCAGTAAGCCAACGAGTGAGAAAATGGAGCTTCCGGGTTAAATCTATGACAACATTTTGTGCTGCTAAATTGTCTTTGCTAACCAGCAGAGTGGCCTCCGAAATTTTTAGATTCTTATCGGCAGTCGCGTCAGCTTCTTCGGCCAGCATCCCAAGCAGTACAGAAAATTCAACGAGCGCATTGGCAGCACCAAATTCCTTACCCCCGTTTTTAGCTTCCTTCTTTATTTTCTCGATAATATCGGGATGTTTCATAGGGGTGTTGCAATGACACTTTACATTATGATTAAGCGACAAAATTGCTGAATCAGGTTCATGGTTTTGGACAGTAAAGATTGGTTTCAGGCTTGTCTAGCAGGGATTCCATAAAATCTACCGGGCGGTGAATCCCAACTCTGATGGGGCGAACAAAAACGCGCCAGCGTCTTGGACTGCGGCAGCCCTCTGCCACTTTTCTACCGCAATGCTGGTGACGTAAAGCGGCAGAGGGCTGCCGCAGTCCAAGACCTCACGGAGTTTCGCACGTGACTGTCGTTGCAAACCTCATCCACGCGGCGGTGGCGGTGGTGCGCCAAGACCTCTTTGTTCACGCGAACCGCGTGGGCCGCGTCCGCCCGGACCTCCATTGCCGGGAACGCCCGGTCCGCCGGGGCCGCGTTTGAAGAAGCTCGCATCCGGTGTTCCGCGCCATGAGCGCGAGAGCTGTGGGAATTCATCCGTGATGTAGTAGTGGTAGATGCCTTGCGGATATTCCAGCGTGACTCCGAAGCGTCCGTTGCATTCGTCCAGATCACCGCTGCCGGAAACGTATTCATAGTCAGCGGTGAACTTGCCGTCATATTTTCCGCCGGGGCCGCCGGAGCGTTCACCTTTCTTGATCTGCCAGCTTGAACGCATCTTCTTCAACGCACTCGTGGCATTCGTGGCATTTGAATAGCCATAGCTGGTGTAGATGGGGAATCCATCCGCCGCGTAACCGACGAGCAGCATCTTCTTCCCGTCGTCTCCGAGTTTGTCCATCAGACCAGTGGGCAGACCGTGATAATTAGTGTCCGGCAGTAAACGCATTTGAGGGCGACTGGCGTAGTGTTTGGCGGTGAAGA
>JAYUAV010000095.1:0-8255 GCA_043741175.1 Verrucomicrobiota bacterium | reverse complement strand
GCGCGTGGCGTGGATGTTCTTGCCGGTGGAGAGGTCCATGACGGTGTCCGCGCCCCACTTGGTGGCCCAGCGCATCTTCTCGACTTCCTCCTCGATGCTGGACGCGACGGCGCTGTTGCCGATGTTGGCGTTGATCTTCACGAGGAAGTTGCGCCCGATGATCATCGGCTCGCACTCCGGGTGATTGATGTTTACGGGAATGATGGCGCGGCCAGCGGCGACTTCGGCGCGGACGAACTCAGGGGTGATCTCGGCCGGGATTCTTTGGGGAAAGCGGGAGAACACGGAAGGTGTGTAAGGATTGGCGATTGGCGATTGCCGATTGCCGATTTGGGAACTGCCTTCGTGTTGCTTGCCGAGGTCGTTGCGCTTGTTGTCGCGGCTTAAATCACCAATCGCCAATTGGCAATCGGCAATTTTCAGGTTCTCGCGGATGGCGATGAATTCCATCTCGGGCGTGATGATGCCGGCGCGGGCATAGGCGAGTTGCGTGACGACTTTGCCAGCCTTGGCGCGGAGCGGACGGCGGCGTTGCGCAGTGAGGCCGGGAAATTCAATAAGCCGGTTCTTCTCCGCCTTGCTCGCGAACTCGGCGTGCTTGCCGGAGAGATAACCGTTGTCCATCGGCTTCACCTCGCGCCCGTCGTGTTCTTCCACGTCGCCGCGCTTAAGAATCCAATCACGACGCAGCGCAGGCAGACCTTCCTCGGAAGTACCGGTGAAAGCAGGATCGCCCCATGACCCGCTGCAATCATAGACGCGTACTGGCGCATTTTTCTCGATCGCGCCGGTGTAAGATTTCGTATCGGTGACGGAAATTTCGCGCACTGGCACACGCACGTCAGCATGGATTTGGCCGGGGATGTAAACGCGGTTGGAGGCGGGCAGTTGTTCGCTGCTGTGTGGTTCGAAGGATGTTTTTGGGTCGGCGATCATAATTCTTTGTCTCAAGTCTGATGTCTAAAGCCTAAAGTCGGCCTAGCGTTCGGACGGTTTCGATTCAGGGAAAGCGTTGAAGGTTGGTCACACAATGCGACCCTCCGCGAGGAGTTCCTACGCCAGCATTACCTGGATCAGTTTTTCGGGTCTTCGGTCCCGCACTGCGGGACGCAAAACTCTCAGCCTTCGTCGCTCCTACTGCGGAACGGACGGTTGGCTCCCCATCTGTTGGCGAGGCTAGGCCGATTGCGTGGTAGGGTCAAGCGCGCTCCCGGCGAGATTGTGCGGCGCGGCTTTGAGTCGTGGCAGGAATGGAACAAAGATTACCGGTTGGCGGCCAGCTTGGGCTTGAGCGCATTCACGCGCGCCTCGAAGGCGGGAAAGTAGCGATCATAGCGCAACTGATTTTTTCCTTCTTGGCAAATTCGGTGATGAGTTGTTTCTCAAATGCAGGCGAAAGCAAAATGCGCCCGAAACCAAATCCGGTCTCCGAGCAGGATTGACCGATCTGATGGAGGTGATAACATTTTGCAGACAATCTCAGAATAAAACTGGCATGAGCCTCATTCGCAAAATTGGTCTCGCGTTCGCCAGCCTGACGTTGGCGATGTCTTCATTGCACGCCGCGCCACAAACCGTCTGGCTCATCGGCGTGGATGAGGACCCGCTCGCTGCGGGCTACAACGCTACGGATGAATTCTCCTCCGAGAATTACATCAACGACGCGCGCCCCGGCACGGTTTATACCACCAACAATCCCGTGGTGGATGATGATTTTTATTTCGCTGGAACTTATCTCAACGGTTTCAACGGGCTTACCTCGAACCGCACCGTCACAGTGTCTGAACCTGATCTCGGATGGGAACGCGCACTCACGGATGGCGACCGCACAAATCGCGTTCACTTCAATCTGAGCAGCGCGCAGGCGGGCGCACAATCGCGGCTGCGGCTTTCGTTTGAACTCGTGTGGGGTGGCGTGTGGTTGAGCTTGTCGAACGCGTCGGGCGAAGGCTCCGGCCTGCACGACATCACGGCGCGGTTCAAGAACAGCGCGGGCGCAACCACGCTGCTCTATTCCAATCGCCTGGATCGAGACACTCGCATCATCCTCGATTTTCCCGCTGCGAGCGTCGCCGCATCCAACGGAGCGAACACCATTGAGATCGCGCGCGTCGGACCAATCACGGCAAACGTCGGCTACTGGATTCAATTCGATTACGCGCAACTCGAAGCCGATACCAACGCCCTGGCCGATGCCGATGGCGACGGCCTGCCGCGCTGGTGGGAGCAGGACAACAATCTCAGTGACTCGAACGCCGCCGATGCTGCGAGTGACAAAGACGCCGATGGCCGGACCGCCTTGCAGGAATACAACGCCGGAAATAATTCTTCCAACCCCAATCGCGCGGATACGGACGGCGATGGTTTGAATGACGGCGCGGAGTTCATTGCGGGGACGAATCCGAACAAGACCGACACGGATGGCGATTCCATTTCCGACGGCGATGAAGTGAACGGTTCGCCCACATCGAATCCATTGCTCGTGGATTCTGATGGCGATGGCGCGCCGGATTCGTTGGAGCGCCGCGTTGGAACAAATCCAACCAGCGCCGCCAGCACGCCCACGATTTTCCGTGGTGGCATCGGGATTCATTTTGTTTCGCTCAACGACATGAACGCCATACTCGGCACGAATGAAACCACCGGCATCATTCCGCAGACGCGCTGGAACGACACGCTGCCGATGAGTTGGAATCGCACCGGCGGCAGCAAGGTGGACATCCTCACTCCGTTCACGAATCAGATCGTCCGCAGTGATGGCACGATTCTGAGCAACTTCACTTTCAGTTGGACGGGCAATGCCGTTGATGCCAGCCGCAATGCCGGTTCATCCGACCGCAAGTTGATGAGCGGTTACATCCGCGCCTACACAACGAATCAAGCGTCGCTTACGTTGATCAATATTCCGTTCACGAACTACGATCTCTGCATCATTGTCGGTGGTTCTTACGACGGACAGAAAGGCCGCATCCGTCTCGGCGCAGACACCAGCACCGACCGTTTCTTCCGCACACTCAGCACGCCGCCGCAGACTTCTTTCATCAAGAGCGTCGCGGGCATCACCAATTTTCCATACGCCAATTTTATTATCTACACGAACCTCACCAGCACCAACGCCACACTCAACGTCACGAACTACGAAGGCTGGTCGCTCGGCATCTGCGCGGTGCAGATCATTGATCGCACTCTCGACAGCGACGCGTCGGGCATTCCTGATTGGTATGAAATGAAATACGCTCTCGAACCCGGATCAGTTGCACTCGCAGCGACGGACAGCGACGGCGACGGCTTAATCAACTCACAAGAATTTACGCGCGGTAGCAATCCGCGTCTCCCGGATACCGACGGTGATGGACTGAACGACAATCTGGAAACCGCCGCCAACGCTCTCAACCCCGACAGCGACGGCGACGGTTTATCTGACGGCGCGGAAGTCAACGCATCCATCCCGACCAATCCAAATCTCGCGGACAGCGACGGCGACGGCGTGAGCGACAAGGATGAAAATCTTCTCGGCACTGATCCAAATTACAATCCGACCAACAGCTCTACGTTCGTCGGCTACATTCCCTACTTCAAAAGTTCCGCCACGAATTGGGATTGGAATCTGGAGAACGTGCAATTCGTCTGGGATCACGGATCCGGCGCGTTCGCACCGAACATCTGGAACGAAGATTTCCTCGTGGACTTCGCGGTGAAGAATCCGGCGACCACAGAATGGCGCACGCTCGGTATGGCGTTGCGCTATTACAACGGCGGACTCACACACTTGTTCCATTCCGATGCGAGCGGCGGCTTCAGTGCGCCAGGCCAACCGACGACGGGTACTTGGGATACGGACTATGGCAATCCGCCAGCAGACCTGAAAGCAAAACTTGGTTTCAGCGGCTACGGCCCGGCGGATATTTCGGATCGGCTTAAGTTTCGTATGTTCGCCCAACGCGGTGCGGGCAACTCGTGGACGGTGACGTTTGATATCCGCAACATGACGAGTAACACCGTGGTCGTTACCCGCTCCTACGCGAATTGCACCGCATCCGCCCTAGTGGACAACGGCACTGCCAAGTGGACGGACTACAACGGCGTGACCAATCAGTCGAGCATGAATCTGCATCAGGGTGTCAGGATGTTCATCACCACCAACGCGCTCGTGAACCTGCCCGCGTTCGCCTCCGCGAAAGATTCCGACAAGGATGGAATGCCCGACTGGTGGGAAGACCTTTATGGCCTGAACAAATTCTCTGCCGACGATGCTACGAATCATCTCGATGGCGATGGCTTGAACAATCGCGATGAATTTCTCGCCGGAACAAATCCGCTCGTGACCGACACCGATGGCGACGGCATCCACGATGGACTTGAACGCGCGAATTCATCGAACCCGTTGCTCGCATCGAGCCGCCCGGCGTTCACCGGGCAAACGTGGCCGAGCGGTCAGGACTTGGACGGAAATGGTTTGCCGGATGCGTGGGAAGTGCGCTTCCGCGCGTTTGGTTTGCCGCCCAATGGAGATGCAGACGGCGACGGCGCATCCAATGCGCAGGAAGCCAAGTGGGGAACAAATCCGTTTGATGCGAACTCCAAAATTGACCTCGGACTCTCGAAGCAATTCAGCAACGCCGTCGTGACCTGGCCGTATCAGTCGGCGAAAGATCAACGGTTGTTCACCAGCAGCACGCTCACGAACTGGACGCAGTTCGGCGGTGTGTCTTGGCTGACGGGCAACGAGGTGTCCACGATTTTCACGAATCGTTTCGCGACGACAAACCGTGAGTTCTATCGCGTGACGACCGACGACAAGGATTCTGACAGCGACGGCGTGAAGGATTGGGATGAAGCCGTGCTCGGCAGCGATCCGCTTCGCGCCAACAGCACGCACACGAATGTTCTGATCATTGCGAACAATGGCTTGATTACTGGCACGGTGGCGGGGGATTTCGCGTCATTCGTCGAGCAGATGCGCGGCGGGCCGGGCGGCAGCACCACGGGTTTGGTCACACGCGCGCAGGCGGCGCGGTTGCTCCAACAGGCGACTTTTGGCGTGACATTGCGAGAGATGGATCGCGTGCAACAACTCGGCATCACGGCGTGGATTGACGATCAAATCACGAACCAGCCTGCGTCGCTGCAGCGTCCGTACATGGAAAAGATTTACGCCGACTTCAACGGCCCGCGCACTGATCTTTCATACGTCTATAGCGAGATGGATAGTTTCATCTTCGGCAATAACTGCACCACGCCGTTTGCGCGCGGAGCGGTGGGTGGTACCGATCAGTTGCGACAGCGTGTGGCGTTTGCGTTGAGTCAGATTTGTGTCGTGTCGCGGCGCGATCCGAATCTGGAAAACAAACCGCTCAGTGTTTCGGATTACTACGACATCTTCGTTCGCAACGCGTTTGGAAATTATTCCGACGTGTTACGCGAGGTCACGTTCCATCCGGTGATGGGTCGTTACCTCAGTCACATCGGAAATCAAAAAGCGCGCCCGGAGATCAACCAGTATCCCGACGAAAACTTTGCGCGCGAAGTGCAGCAGTTGTTCAGCATCGGCCTGTGGGAATTAAATCAGAACGGCACGCGCCAACTCGACGGATTCGGCCAGCCTATCCCGACGTATGGCAACGCGCAGATCACAGAATTCGCGCGCGTGTTCACCGGACTGTGGTTCGGTGGTCAAGCGTGGGGCAACAACGGCTGGAGCGATGACGACAGTTCCGTGCCGATGCAGATGTGGGCGGAGAAACACGACTTCGGCGCGAAGACGTTGCTGAACGGCTTCACGATTCCGTTGCGCGCGCCGACGGTTGAAAATGCCGTGCGTGATGTGGACGACGCGTTGCAAAATCTGTTTGAGCATCCCAACACGCCGCCGTTCATCAGCCGACAACTCATCCAGTTCCTCGTCACGAGCAATCCGTCCACGAATTACGTCGCGCGCATCGCAGCCAAATTCACCAACGACGGCACAGGCAAGCGCGGCAATCTCGCCGCCGTCGTCAAAGCCATCCTGCTCGATGAAGAAGCGCGCGACGCGCGGTGGTTCTTGAGCGCGCCGGAGTTTGGGCGATTGAAAGAACCGGTGCATCGCGCGCTGGCGATCACCCGCGCGGGCAACGTCGGACGTTACACCAATCTACTCTGGTGGACGTGGGGCGAGTTTAACTCGGCGGCGTTCCAGGAGCCGACGTATTCGCCGAGCGTGTTCAACTTTTTCCGTCCGGGCTATCAGCCGCCGGGCTTGCTCACGTTGAACGGACTTGTCGGCCCGGCGTTCCAGATCACGGACAGCTATTCGAGCATTTCGTTCCCGAACAAACTGTGGGAAATGACGCAGGACGGATTGAAGCATTACAGCGATTACAACTTCCCGCCTGACTATGTTGAACTGCTTGCGCAGGCTGGCAACACATCGCAACTCGTGGATCAGGTGAATCTCCTTTTCTGCGGCGGCTCGATGACTTACGCCACGCGTGACAGCATCCTCAATGTGCTCAACCAAGTGCCGTCGTATGACACGCTGTTGCGGACGCGCCTCGCCGTCTATCTCGCCGCGACGTGCCCGGAAGGAGCGGTGCAGAGATGAAAGGCCAAACTCCAAACACCCAAGCACTCAAGCGCCCCAATACCCAACGATTGTGCGGCTTGGGTGATTGGGTATTTTGGTTTTTCGGTCTTGGGTATTTTCAACCAACCACGGAAGAAGTATGAACCAGCCCACACCCCTTTCACGCCGAGGCTTCATCAAGCAACTCAACTGCGCCGCTCTCGGTTCGTCGGCCATCTTGAACACGCTGCTCAATCTCAAGCTTGCCAACAGCGTCGCCGCGCAGGGCGGCCCGCTCGACAACAAAGCGCTCGTCTGCATTTTCTTCAGTGGTGGCATGGACTCGTTCAACATGCTCGTGCCGTGGGAGCAGTCGGCTTACAATACTTACTCCGTCACGCGCGGCGCGTTCGGCAGCGACGGCGGCCTCGCGCTGGATCGCAATGTTCTCCGCCAACTCTCCGCGCCGTCTGCGAATTACGGCTTGCATCCGTCGTGTGCGAACTTGCAGGCGATGGCGAACGGCACCGGCGCGTTCGCAGGCAAGCGACGGCTCGCGTTCGTCTCGAACATCGGCACGCTCGTCTCGCCGATCACCAAGGCGCAGTTCAACGCGTGGGAAAATGGAAACAACGCCGCGCTGCCCGTGCCGAAAGCGCTGTTCTCGCACAGCGACCAGATCGAGCAATGGCAGACGGCAGTGCCGCAGGGGCAGGCGCAGTTGAGCGGTTGGGCGGGACGTTGCGCGGACATCTTGAGCGCGTACTACAACACGGGCGGCAACTCAATGAGCATTTCGCTCGGCGGTAACAACGTGTTTCAAGTCGGCAACTCCACGCAGCAATTTGTCATCACGCCGTCGGGTGCGCTGTCGTTCGAGGGCAACACCGGCGGCGCGAATCCGAATCCGCTTCAGCTCAAAAACTCCGCGCTGCAAAACACGCTCAACCAGCATTACACAAATCTGCTCACGGAAAGTTTTTCGCAACTCACCAAACAGAGCAACGACGCGCAGTTGATCTTCCAGACGCAGTTCGATTCCGCCAGCGCGCAGCTTGGCGCATCGGTGGACGCGTTGTTCCCGGCGGGCAATTATCTCGCCACGACGCTCAAGGCCGTGGTGAAGACGATCAAGATTCGCAGCCTGCTTGGATTGCGGCGGCAAACTTTCTTCGTCAACTACGGCGGCTGGGATCATCACGGCGAATTGCTCAATACGCAGGCCACAATGCTCTCCACGCTCGATGCCGCCCTCGGTGCCTATCAGCAAGCACTCGAAATGCTCGGCCTACAAAACGATGTGGTCTCGTTCAGCGCATCGGATTTCAGCCGCACGCTTCGTTCAAACGGTCGCGGTACCGATCACGCCTGGGGCGCGAACGCGATGGTCTTCGGCGGCAAGGTGGACGGCGGAAAAATCTTCGGCACGTATCCCGATCTCACGCTTGATGGTCCGAACGATGTGGGGCGCGGCGGGCGATTGCTGCCTAGCATGTCAGCAGATTTGTATTTCGCGGAACTGCTGCGCTGGTTCGGCGTGTCGTCTGGCAACATGCCTTACGTGCTGCCGAACGTGGCGAATTTCTGGAATCCGAGTTCGGTCACGCCGCCGATCGGATTTGTGCTGCCGTGAAGAAGTCACTGAGGTTCAAATGCGCTGGTAGGGCGCGTCACTCCGTGCGCGCCGTTTTTCGCCAGCCAGACGACGGCG
>JAYUAV010000094.1:0-4588 GCA_043741175.1 Verrucomicrobiota bacterium | reverse complement strand
AAAAGATTTATGGCAAAGCTCACGGTTCGCGATCTCAACGTTCATGGCAAACGCGTCTTTATCCGCGTGGATTACAACGTGCCGCTCGAAGAAAAGAACGGCGTGATGGTCATCACCGACGAGACGCGCATCAAGGAAACTCTCCCGACACTTCGCCTGCTCATTGAAAAGGGTGGTCGCGTCATCCTCGCCGCGCACATGGGTCGTCCGAAGGGACAGCGCGAAGCCACGATGTCGTTGCGCCCAGTGGCGGCACGGCTCGCTGAGTTGCTCGGCACGAAGGTGAACTTTGCTGACGATTGCATCGGAGAAAAAGTTGAGAAGCTTGCCAGTGAACTTCCTCCCGGCGGCGTGTTGTTGCTGGAGAACGTCCGTTACTACAACGAGGAGGAAGCCAACGATCCTGCGTTCGCCGAGAAGCTCGCCAAACTCGCGGATGTTTATGTGAACGACGCGTTCGGCGCAGCGCATCGCGCACACGCTTCGACTGAAGGCATCGCTCGCGTCATCGCCAAACGCGGCGGGCAGTGTGCGGCAGGTCTTTTGATGGAGCGCGAACTCAAGTTCCTCGGTGATGAGTTGGATAATCCCGCTCGTCCGTTTGTCGTGATCCTCGGCGGCGCGAAAGTTTCCGACAAGATCAAGGTGATTGATCGTCTGATCGAAAAGGCGGATGCGATCCTCATCGGCGGCGCGATGGCTTACACGTTCAAGCTCGCTCAAGGATTCAAGGTCGGGAAATCGCTGGTTGAACCCGACAAAACGGATATGGCGTTGGCGGCATTGGCGAAGGCCAAGCAGCGCGGCGTGCAGTTTCTTTTGCCCACGGACAACACGGTTGCGACGCCGGTCGTCACCGACAAGTTGAACAAGAAGGGCAAGCCGATTATTGAATTGAACAATCCCCGCACCAACGCCGAACCGAACATCCCGGATTCGGAGGAAGGCGTGGACATCGGCCCGGCGTCGGCTGCGTTGTTCGCGAAGACGATCCTCGGTGCAAAGACAGTTTTGTGGAACGGCCCGATGGGAATTTTTGAAGAAAAACGTTTTGCCACTGGCACGAATGCCGTGGCGCAATCTGTCGTGGACGTCACGCAAAAGAACGGAGCCAAGACCATCATCGGCGGTGGCGACAGCGTGAAAGCGATCAACAAAGCCGGCCTCGGCGACAAGGTGACGTTCATGAGCACCGGCGGCGGGGCGAGTCTGGAATTTTTGGAAGGTAAAGTGTTGCCCGGCGTGGCGGCGTTGTCGGACAAATAAGTCTCATAAGTCGAAGAGGTCTCATAGGGCATATATGAATAAAGAAAGAAAGTTAATCATTGCTGGTAACTGGAAGATGAACAAGACGGTCGCCGAAGCGCTCGCGCTCGTGGACGACATCAAGCGCGATCTCGCGAACGTGAAGGAAGTGGACATCGTCGTCTGCCCGCCCTACACCGCGCTGGAATCCGTTTCCAAATCCATCCTGGATTCCAACATCCGCCTCGGCGCGCAGAACATGAGCGAGAATGGTAATGGCGCTTTCACCGGCGAGATCGCGGCGGGAATGCTTAAGGAATTTTCCACCCGCTACGTCATCCTCGGCCACAGCGAACGCCGTCAGTTCCAGAAGGAATCGGACGCGTTAATCGCAAAAAAAGCGGCGGCAGTTCACGCGGCGAACTTGAAGCCGATTGTTTGCGTGGGCGAAACTCTCGCCGAACGCGAAGGCGGCCTGATGGAAAAAGTTTTGGAAACGCAAGTCGGCGGCAGTCTCGCCGGGTTGACCAAGGAACAGATGGTTGAAACCGTCATCGCTTATGAACCCGTCTGGGCCATCGGCACGGGCAAGACCGCCACGACTCAGCAAGCGCAGGACGCACACGCATTCATCCGCGCGTTGCTCGTGAAGTTGTTCGACGAAGCGACGGCCAAGAAAGTTCGTATCCAATACGGCGGCAGTGTGAAACCCGCCAATGCAAAAGAGCTGATGAGCCAGCCCGATGTGGACGGCGCGCTCGTGGGCGGCGCGTCTTTGGAAGCGCGAAGTTTTGCTGACATCATCAAAAATTCCATCTAAGATACGATTATGAGCTTATTCATTGGTTTATTGACGGCGGTGTTGGTCGTGGATTGTTTGCTGTTGATCCTGCTTGTGCTGGTGCAACTGCCCAAGAAAGAAGCGGGCGCAGGTCTGGCTTTCGGCGCAGGCGCGGCGGACGCGTTGTTCGGCGCAGGCGCGGGCAATCCCCTCACCAAGATCACCAAGTTTGCAGCCATCACATTTTTCGCCCTGCTGATCATCATCTCGCTGCTCCAGAAAAGCGCGCACAGCGACAAGTTGAAGAAATTCACAAGCGGCGTCGAAATGGAAAACAAGCAGGCTGTGGCAACGCAACAGGGTGTCAACGCGGTGGCCGATTTGAAAAATGGGATCACAAATTCAGGTTCAACCCCTCCAGCCGCAACCCCAATCACCTCGCCCGCGACTGTATCCACAAACGCCGCGCCTTAAAAAATCACGGCGATGTTATTCGCGAACCGCGCCACTGGGAAATTCCCGTTGGCGCGGTTTTGCTTTTGGCCAGCTTTGGTTCTGACCTCAGTCCTCTTTCTTCTGTCTTCCGGCTGCGGCCATCGCGAGCCGCTTGCCGACATCACCATCTGCAACGCGAACGAACCAGAATCCCTCGACCCACACATTGTCACCGGAGTTTCCGAGATGCGAATCACCAAGGCGTTGTTCGATGGTCTAACCAAACTTGAACCGCACGATGCTGGGCCTGTGCCTGCGATTGCGGAGCGTTGGGACATCTCGCCTGATGGCCGCACCTACACGTTTCATCTCCGCACCAACGCAGTTTGGTCCACGGGCGAATCCATCACGAGTGACGACGTCGTCTGGTCGTGGTTTCGCGCGCTGAATCCCGGCACAGCAGGCGACTACGCGGGACAACTCTTCTACATCAAAGGCGCGGAGGATTGGTATAACGGAAAAATTAAAGAGTCGGCGCAGGTCGGGATTCGCGCGTTGGATTCGCGCACGGTGCAGGTGGAGCTTAACTCGCCGCTCGCGTTTTTCTTGGAACTTTGTTCGTTTCCCACGCTGGCCATCGTGCCGCGCCAAGTCATTGAAAAACATGGCGACCGCTGGCTGCATGTGAAGCCGTTGCCCACGAGCGGCGCGTTCACGCTCGGCGCGTGGCGTGTGAACGACAAAGTGCGGCTGCTACGAAATCCGCGCTATTGGGACGCTGCGAACACTGTGTCAGAGATCATTGACGTGCTACCCACTGGTTCGGCCAACACCGCGCTCAACCTCTATGAAACCGGTGTCGCCGACATCGTGTGGGACAAAGACCTCGTGCCCACCGAACTCATGGACGTACTCGCCAAGCGCCCCGACTTCCACAGCTTTACTTACCTCGGCACATATTTTTATCGCTTCAATGTCACCAAGCCGCCTTTCGACGACGCGCGAGTGCGGCGTGCGTTTGCGCTCGCCACCGACAAGAACCGCATCATCGCCAAACTCACCAAAGGCGCGGAACGTCCCGCAACGCATTTCGTGCCGGTGGGCGTGGCAAATTACACTGCACCTGCCGCGCCCGGTTTCGAGCCGGAAGTGGCGCGCAAACTTCTCGCGGAAGCTGAATTTCCCGGCGGCAAGGGATTTCCCCGTGTGACCTACACATTCTTTTCCGCTGCGGGCGGCGGCGGAAAGCTTCACGGCAAAGTCGGTGTGGAACTTCAACAGATGTGGCGCGATGTGTTGGGTGTGGACATTGAGTTACGCCAGATCGAGCGGAAAGTTTTTTACTCGTCACAATCCAAACTTGATTACGACATCTCCACATCAAGCTGGATCGGCGACTACAACGACGCGAATACATTCCTCGATTTGTTCACCAGCACCAGCGGCAACAACCGCACCGGTTGGAAAAACACTCGCTATGACGCGCTCGTCAAAGAAGCAAACCTCCAGACTGATCTCCAAAAGCGCGCGGAAATTTTCCGGCAGGCAGAAACCATCCTTGTCACCGATGAAACGCCAATCGTCCCGCTTTATTTCTACGCCGGGTTCAACTATTTCGACCCGCAGAAGATCGGCGGCATCTGGCAGAACATTTTGGATGAACATCCGATGCAATACATTTACAAGTTGGGTCGAGAGTCGAAGGTCGAAGGTCGAAGGTTGAAGGACAAATAACCATGTACTTCTTAAAGCGACTCCTCTCCCTGATCCCGCTGCTGCTCGTCATCAGCTTTCTGGCGTTTGTGCTGGTGCGGCTCGCGCCGGGCGGTCCGTTTGATCGTGAGCGAAAACCCGCCTCGCCAGAAATCGAACGACAGTTGCAAGTGAAGTATCAGCTCGATCAACCCATTTGGAAACAATACGCCGCCTATCTCGGCGGTCTCGCGCATGGCGACTTTGGCCCGTCGCTCAAATATCGTAACCATACTGTCACCGACATCATCGCGCAGGCGTTGCCGGTTTCGATGATGCTTGGCGCACTTGCGTTTGGTTTCGCGATGGGTGTGGGAATTCCCATTGGTTACTACACCGCCGTGAAACGTGGCCGCTGGGAAGATTATGCCGGAA
>JAYUAV010000093.1:0-6313 GCA_043741175.1 Verrucomicrobiota bacterium | reverse complement strand
TCGCAGAATTGAAATCGAAAAAAGACCGGACAGCGAGAAGACCCAGATTTTATAGGGCTGATATCGTTGTCATGAAAACCTTAACGGGACAGTAGTGATGGTGCATAATGGTAAATTTGACACAAGTTCAGTTCGGTTTGGAAGCGTGGGTTCTGTGCCTGTGAAACAGGGAGATAAATTATTCACTCACCATAGCTCTTCATCACCCCAAAAATCTCCCTCACCGCTGCGCTCAATCCCGTGAACACCGCGCGACTCACGATGCTGTGGCCGATGTTCAACTCCACCAGATGCGGCACGCGATGCAGCGCAACGAGATTCTCGTAGTTCAACCCGTGCCCCGCGTTCACCTGCAATCCCAGCGACTTCGCCAGCTTTGCGCCGTCAATCAATCGCTGCAATTCAGTCTCGCGCTTGGCGGCGGCGGCAAAGTGTTCCGCGAATTGTCCGGTGTGCAGCTCGATGAACTGCGCGCCCGTGCGCGCCGATGCCTCAATCTGTTTCACGTCCGGCGCGATGAACAAGCTCACTTCAATTCCCGCGTCATTCATCCGCTTCCGCGTTTCGGTCAACGACGTTTCATTGCCCGCAACATCCAATCCGCCTTCCGTCGTCACTTCTTGACGACGCTCCGGCACGAGACAAACAATCTCCGGTTTCAACTTGAGCGCGATGGCGACAATCTCCGGCGAGTTCGCCATCTCCAAGTTCAACCGCGTCTTCACCACCTCTCGCAAACGCCAGATGTCACGATCCTGAATGTGCCGCCTATCTTCGCGCAAGTGCGCCGTGATGCCGTGCGCGCCAGCGGCTTCGCAGATGCGTGCGGCTTCAACAGGGCAAGGTTCGCCGTGCGACAGACCGCGATACCGCGCTTCCCGCAACGTCGCCACATGATCAATGTTCACACCGAGTTTCAACATGCGTGGGAGTTTGATTCAGACAACGGCGGATGCAAATACGAAACGCCAGTCGCAGAGCGCGACTGGCGTTTGAAATACTTTCAACCGACTAACTCGATAACGCCCCGGCAGCAGCCGCAGTCTGGGTGAACGTGAGTTTCACCTTGTCGCTGCTGACGCGGATCGGTTCGACCTCGTGCAGATGACCACGGAGAATTTCCTCGGCCAGTGGGTCTTCGAGATAGCGTTCTACCGCGCGACGCATCGGGCGCGCGCCGTATTGCGGATCGTAACCTTTCTCCACGAGCAAGTCTTTCGCCGCTTCGTCGAGTTCGAGCTTGAGATTTTTGCCTTTCAAACGGTTCACGACCTTTGCGATTTCCAAGTCGAGAATCTGGACCAAGTCCGGCTTGGTCATCGTGCGGAATACAATCGCGTCATCTAAGCGATTCAAGAACTCCGGGCGGAACGTTTTCTTCGCTTCTTCCATCGTGCGTTCACGCATCTTCTCATAGCTGGACTCATCGGAGATGGTGGAGAAGCCCAGCGTCGAGCCGCGCTTGATCGTGTCCGAGCCGACGTTCGAGGTCATCAGGATGATCGTGTTTCGGAAATTCACCACGCGTCCCATGCTGTCAGTCAGTTTTCCTTCTTCAAGAATCTGCAACAGCATGTTCCAGACATCAGGATGCGCTTTTTCGATCTCGTCAAACAACACCACCGAGTAAGGCTTGCGACGAACCGCTTCCGTCAACTGCCCGCCTTCTTCATGACCGATATATCCAGGAGGCGAACCCACGAGACGCGACACGTTGAACTTCTCCATGTACTCGCTCATGTCGAGTTGGATCAGCGACTTCGAGTCGCCAAACATGTTTTCCGCGAGCGTCTTGGCCAAAAGCGTTTTGCCTACACCCGTCGGACCGAGCAAGAGGAACGTTCCAATCGGGCGGCGCGGGTCTTTCAGATCAGCGCGTGAACGGCGCAGTGCTTTGCAGATCGCTGAAACGCCTTCTTTCTGGCCGACGACCACCTTGGTCATCTCGCCCTCGACAGCCATCAACCGCGCCATCTCATCCTGTCCCATGCGCTGGAGCGGAATGCCCGTCCACTTGGAAACCACATGCAGAATATCTTCCTCGCCGACCACGACGCGCTTCTCTTCGCGAGCCGTGCGCCAGTCGGCCATGATTTTCTCAAGCTTCTCTTTGGTCTGCTTTTCCTTGTCGCGCATGTTGGCCGCCCCTTCAAAGTCCTGATTCTTGATGGCCTTTTCCTTTTTGCCCTTGATCTCTTCGATCTCAACTTCGATGCCTTTGACTTCCGGCGGACGTGTCATGGTGCTGATGCGAGCGCGTGAACCAGCCTCATCCAAGAGATCAATCGCCTTGTCCGGCAGAAAACGATCCGTGATGTAACGATCCGAAAGTTTGACCGCCGCAGTAACCGCCTCGTCTGTGAACTCCGCCTTGTGATGTTCTTCGTATTTCGGACGAAGCCCTTTCAAGATTTCAATCGCGTCATCAATGGAAGGCGCTTCGACTCTCACGGATTGGAAACGACGTTCGAGTGCAGCGTCCTTCTCGATGTATTTGCGATATTCGTTCAGCGTAGTTGCGCCGACGCATTGCATCTCACCACGACTGAGCGCGGGCTTGATGATATTGCTGGCATCCATCGTGCCTTCCGCCGAACCGGCGCCGACGATGGTGTGCAACTCGTCAATGAACAGAATGATGTTCTTGGCGCGACGAATCTCGTCCATCACCGCCTTGATGCGCTCTTCAAATTGACCACGATACTTCGTGCCCGCGACCATCAATGCCAGATCGAGCGTGATGACGCGCTTCTCATGGAGCAGTTCCGGCACGTTGCCCTTCGCGATTTCCTGCGCGAGACCTTCTACAATGGCAGTCTTACCAACGCCCGCTTCGCCGAGCAGCACGGGATTGTTTTTGGTGCGACGACAAAGAATCTGGATGACGCGTTCGATCTCGTTCTTGCGACCGATGACGGGATCCATGTCGCCCTTGCGAGCGATCTCAGTGAGGTCACGTCCGAATGCTTTGAGCGCGGGCGTTTTGACTTCGCCCTTCTTTTCCGCGCCGCCGGGAGCGGCAGGTTTCTCTGGAGTTTCACCCGCCGCCTGTTCTTCATGCGCGGCAAAGTTCGGATCCAACTCCTTCAAGATTTCCTGACGCGTTAGTTCGATGTCCACTTCGAGATTCTTGAGAACCTTCGCAGCGACGCCATCTCCTTCGCGGAGCAATCCGAGGAGAATATGTTCTGTGCCGACGTAAGTATGATTGAGTGCCTTGGCCTCCTTCGACGCGAGTGCGAGAACTTTTTTCACGCGCGGCGTATAAGGGATGTTGCCGATCATCTTTTGATCCGGGCCAGTGCCGACTTGCTTCTCGACCTCCATACGGACGGTTTCGAGATCAAGTCCCATCTTTTGAAGGACGTTGACCGCGACGCCCTGCCCCAACTTGATCAGGCCGAGCAACAGATGCTCGGTGCCGACGAAGTTGTGGTTGAAGCGGTCGGCTTCCTTGCGCGCGAGAGCGAGCACCTGCTGCGCGCGCGGCGTGAAATTGTTCATGGCTTCATCGCTCATAATTTGTGATGCAAGTTGCTATGATTTATCCGAGTTGTCCATTCCGGGCGCGGCTGAACCTCCCGGCTTGGCGACCGGGCGGCTGACGGGTTTCAATCTCTCGCGCAACATGTCCGCTCGGAGCAGGTCGCGTTCCTCCGCAGAAAGCTTCTCCGAATGTTTCTTCTGCAAGTGCGCGGGCTGCGTGAGGATGAACAATTCGTCCACGAGTGAGCCATCTGTCTTGGGAAATAACCCAACCTCCACGCCCAGCCGCAGCAGCGAGAGCAAATTCATCGTTTCCTTCGAGGAAATACTGTGCGAGTTCGCCAGAATGCCGTATGCGCGACCGATGTGGTTATAGATCGTCTTGGGTTTCTTCTCCAACAACGAGGCACGCGCGTTCTCCTCATGCTCGATGATCTGCGCCAAAACTTTCTCCAACCGCTCGACGATGCTCGTCTCCGTCTCGCCCAGCGTCATCTGATTAGACACTTGGAAGACATTGCCCAATGCCTCGGTGCCCTCACCGTAAAGCCCACGTACGGCCAAGCCAAGTTTGTTTACAGACTGAATGATCGGGTTGATCTGCTCGCCAAGAACCAGCCCCGGCAGATGCAACATCGCGCTCACGCGGATGCCAGTGCCGAGATTCGTCGGGCACGCTGTAAGGTAACCCAGCTCGTTGCTGAATGCGTAAGTCAACTTGCGTTCCAACTCGGAATCCAACCGATCAATCGCCTGCCACGCTTGCCGGATCGCCAGTCCCGGACGCAACGCTTGAATCCGCAAATGATCTTCCTCGTTGATCATCACCGACAACGTTTCATCCGTGTTGATGACCAATCCGCTGCCCGCACTCTTCGCCGCGTGTTCGCGACTCACCAGATGACGCTCCACCAAAATCTGTTTATCGAGCGCACTCAGATTATCCATCGTCTCCGAGAATGCGCCCTTCATCTCCGGCAAACTTTCCACCGCCGGACGAATGACATCCAGCACGCGCACGCGCTCAGGCTTTTTCGCCCAACCGGGAAACGCGCCGTCCTTGATGTTGCGCGCCAACCGCACGCGACTCGACATCACGATGCGGTCGTTCGGCCCCTTGCGGTGGGCGCTGTCTGCTGCGGAAACCAGAAAGTCGTCGAGGTTCATGATGTTAAACCATTGCTGCGGTGAACCGCGCGTTCACTTGTTTGATCTCATCGCGCAACTGCGCTGCCGTCTCAAAGTTTTCCGACTCGATGGCTTTGTTCAACTTCTTCTGCAACGCCGCCAGCAGTTCACTGACATCGCGCTTGGTGCGGAGACTTTCCGGAACCTTGCCAACGTGCTTCGTGCCTTTGTGCATGGACTTGAGTAAACCGCCCAAGCCTTCCGCGAACGTCACATAACATTCCGAGCAACCAAGCCGCCCGGACTTCTTGAAGTCAGCCTGCGTGAATCCGCACTGCGGGCACTTGGCATCCACACCGCCGACGGATTGCTCCAATTCCTGCGCCGCTCCCAAGCCAAGCAGCAAGTCCGCGAGCGAGAACCCCGTCTGGTCGTTCACGCCCTTCGTCTTGGCGCACTCTTCGCACAAGTCCACCTTTTGCATTTTCTCCCCCGCGATCTGGGTGAGATGCACCGTGGCGTTTTTTTCTTTGCAGATGCAACACAGCATAGTCTTAAAGTTATATCGGCTCGCCCGACGAGTTCGTCAAGGCGTGGTATTTATGCACCAGCTTGCGCGTCACCACGCCCGGCTTGCCATTTCCGATCACTCGCCCGTCAATCTTCACCACCGGCATGATCTCCGCTCCCGTGCCCGTCAGAAAACATTCGTCCGCATTAAACAAATCATAGCGCGTCAGATTTGGTTCAGAAACCTTTATGCCTGATTGCGCGGCCAATTCCATTACCGTCCCACGCGTGATGCCATACAACGCCCCAGCCGAATTCGGTGGCGTCATCAACTCACCATTCTTGATGATGAAGATATTGTCCGCCGTACATTCCGCCACGAAACCTTCCGCGTTCAACATCACCGCTTCCTCCACGCCTGCGTTGTTCGCTTCGATCTTCGCAAGAATGTTGTTCAAATAATTCAGCGACTTGATCGCCGGATTCACTGCACTGTGCAGATTGCGCGTCGTCGGCACGGTCACAATGTCCATGCCCTTCGCGTAAAGCTCCGGCGGATAAACCTGAATCTTGCCCGCGATGATGATGACGGAGGGATTTTTGCAACTGCGCGGGTTCAACCCCAGCGTTCCCACGCCGCGCGTCACCACGAGCCGCACATAGCCGTCACGCAAATTATTCTTCCGGCATGTGTCCACCGTCGCTTTCATCAACTCCGCGTGTGTCATCGGCAGCGTCATCAGAATCGCCTTGGCCGAGTAGAACAAGCGGTCAATGTGTTCCTTGAGTTTGAACACGCGACCGTTGTAGGCGCGGATGCCTTCAAACACACCATCGCCATACAGCAGCCCGTGATCGAACACGGACACCTTGGCCTTGCTCTCGTCGTAAAATTTTCCGTCTATAAAAACTTTCATGTCAATACTGGTGAAACTATGTGAGAAAGCAGAAATCAACGCAAACGTGAATTTCCAAACCCGTGGGCAAAGAATGTACGTTTGGCACTTCTTATCGAAGCAATCCACTAAGAATCCCAAACACATCCGTGGACTTGACCGGTTGCGGCGGCAAGGACTTCGGTCGCCCGCTGATGATTACCGGCCACTCTTGCGAATTGGTTGGCCTACGACCATGCGAGCCTTTCACTAGTGCCGCATCAAGCGGAATCACATCCATGAGCATCCGAAAG
>JAYUAV010000092.1:0-3729 GCA_043741175.1 Verrucomicrobiota bacterium | reverse complement strand
TCGCAGAATTGAAATCGAAAAAAGACCGGACAGCGAGAAGACCCAGATTTTATAGGGCTGATATCGTTGTCATGAAAACCTTAACGGGACAGTAGTGATTGAACGTTTCATTATTTTGGTTTGGTCAAACGCGAATTACTACTTACTACTTACGGACTTCACCTGATTGCGCCGCCCGCGTTGTTACTGAGTCAAACTACCAGTCAACACCATTATTGAAAAAGATTGCAGACGATTGAAGGGGTGCTGCGGTAGCGCGTCGGTCGCACCTGAACAAAAGGAGTTCTATGAGCAGCAAAGTAGTGCCTAGGTCGTTCAAACCTTGGCCAGAGAATCAGGAACGGCTTGAGTATGCGCAAAAGCTGGGGTTAGAAGTCTCGCAGATCGTGAACGAGTTGTTGAAAGAACACCTCCGCCCGTATCTGACGAAAGTGAAACAGACGAAGGCCAAAGAACTACGCGAAACTCTCGACGCTCCGATTCCGTAAAAGGTGTGGAGCAACGGTTAAGTGAATCGAAGGTTGAAGACTGGAGCCAGTGGTCAGGATTGAACTGACGACCTACGGTTTACGAAACCGTTGCTCTACCACTGAGCTACACTGGCCTCCAACATGCGTGAAACTATCCCGCTCGATGATAATCGCCAAGCAAAAATTCCCAGAAATTCCCAATTCTATGGTCATGCCGCGATTTGTGTTCCTCGTAAAAAAGAACTGACGCCGCGCTTGCGTGGGTCGGAACGCTGCGATAGCTTCACCTCGCATGGCCGTCACCAAAGTCAGTTCTTCCACGCAATTCGTCACGCGCGCCTCCGCAATGGGTGGGCGCGATTCCGCCGCGAATGGTCACTGGGTTCCCAACACCGACGTTTATTCCACCGACACCGGACTCATCATCAAGGTGGAACTCGCCGGGATGCGGAGTGAAAATCTTGAGATCACCGTGGAGGGAAATCGTCTCCGCATCAGCGGGGATCGTCCCGATACCTGCCGCGCGCCGAAGGCCAGCTTCCTCGTGATGGAGATCAACTACGGTCCGTTCGAGAGCATTCTTGAATTGCCTCACGGTTATGATCTCGGCCAGGCCAAAGCGTCTTACTTGAACGGTTTTCTTAGAATTGAAGTGCCACCCGTCACTCCGGCACCTCACCCGAAAAGCACCAAACTTCCCATCTCGGATGGGCAATAGATTTGCGTGAACCTTTTTCCGGGTGACGACTCCAACCAGTAGTTATTTACCAAAGCGAAGATGACTCCGTCCGATACAGAATTTATCAGCATCATGGGGACAACGGGAAATCCCGACGAGCCCTCGCGCATCTCGTCACGTTCGTTGCCGGACACGTTGCCCATTCTCGGATTGTCGGACATCGTGATTTTTCCTGGCGCGGTCGCGCCGTTGCTCGTTGAAACGGGGCCGAGCATCAAGCTGATTGATGAAGCGGTGGCCGGTGATCGTTTGATGGGAACAATCCTCCAACGTCGCGCCGAAGTTCCCGATCCCGCGCCGGAAGACCTTTACGACGTCGGCTGCGTGGTGCGGTTGGCGAAGATGGTGAAGTTCCCAGACAATACCGCGCGCGTGCTCGTCGAGGGTTTGTGGCGCATCAGGGTCAAGAGCTATGCAACCACGGATCCCTACCTGCGCGCCAAGTTCGAGTTGCTACGCGACGAACGCGATACCTCCATTGAGGTTTCCGCGATGATGCGTTCAGCGCAAACGCAGTTCCAAGAGATCGTCAAACTCTCCCCCGCGCTTGCCGAGCAGGTGAAGGTGGCCGCGCTCAACACCGAAGACCCCGGCCACTTTGCCGACCTCATCGCCGCGAATCTAAATCTCTCGCTGGAGGATCGCCAGGAATTGCTAGGCACGGCGTCCATCAAGGATCGCCTCACCAAGTTACTGCCCATGCTCAATCGTGAGCACGAGGTGTTGACACTGAGTTCCAAGATTCAAACGGACGTCGCCAGTTCCATTGCCAAGACGCAGCGGGATTTCTTCCTGCGCGAACAGTTGCGCGCCATCCAGCGTGAGCTTGGCGAAGGCGAGTCCAATTCAAACGAGATCAAGGCACTTCGCGAGAAGGTGGAGAAGACGCCGTTGCCAGTCGAAGTCAAAAAAATTGCCACACAGGAATTGGATCGTCTCCAGCAAATCCAGCCCGCTGCCGCCGAATATCCCGTCGCGCGCAACTACCTCGACTGGATTCTCGCCCTGCCGTGGGAGAAATCCACGGACGACAAGATTGATCTGGCCGCTGCCGAGAGGATTCTCAACAAGCAGCACTTTGGTCTGGAGAAAGTCAAAGATCGGCTCATCGAATTCCTCGCCGTCATCAAACGTAAGAAAGTTCTCAAAGGCCCGATCCTTTGCCTCGTCGGGCCACCCGGTGTGGGCAAAACATCACTCGGTAAAAGCGTGGCAGATGCTCTCGGACGCAAGTTCGCCCGCATCGCCCTCGGCGGTATGCGCGATGAAGCAGAGATTCGCGGTCATCGCAGAACTTACGTCGGCGCGATGCCAGGTCGCATTCTGCAAACACTCCGCCGCATCGAGAGTAATAACCCCGTCATCCTCCTCGATGAACTAGATAAGATCGGCTCGGATTTCCGTGGCGACCCCGCGTCCGCGTTGCTGGAAGTGCTCGATCCCGCGCAGAACAGCACGTTCACCGATCATTACCTCGACATGCCGTTCGATCTGTCGCGCGTGTTATTCATCGCTACCGCGAACTGGATGGATCCGATCCACGCCGCGCTGCGTGACCGTCTTGAAGTCATCGAGCTTCCGAGCTACACGGAATCTGAAAAACTTCAGATTGCACGCCGCTATCTTGTGCCGCGCCAGTTGGAGGAACACGGCCTGAGCAAGAGTGAACTCTCTCTGCCTGATCCCACGTTGCGCCGGTTGATCCAGGAATACACACGCGAAGCCGGCGTTCGCCAACTCGAACGCACCATCGCCGCACTCGCCCGCAAAGCCGCTCGCAAACTCGGCAGTAACAACGGCCACGTCAAAGCGATCAAGCTCAAACCCGGCGCGCTCAAGACCGAACTCGGCCACGCGCTGTTCGTCGCCGAGACTGCGGAAAAAATTTCCGAATACGGCATCGCCACCGGACTCGCCTGGACTCCTGTGGGCGGCGAAGTGTTGTTCATCGAAGTTTCGCGCATGGCTGGCAAAGGCGGATTTCTCCTCACTGGCTCGCTTGGCGAAGTGATGAAAGAAAGCGCACAAACGGCGTTCAGTTATTTGCGAAGCCAGGCCGACAAACTTGGCCTCGATCTTCAGGACGCATCCAAGCACGACATCCACATCCACGTCCCTGCGGGTGCAACGCCCAAGGACGGCCCCAGTGCTGGCGTGGCCATCGTTGCCGCGCTCGCATCCATGCTCACGCATCGCCGCGTCCGCTCGGACACTGCGATGACCGGTGAGATAAGTTTGCGCGGACGCGTCATGCGCGTGGGCGGAGTGAAGGAAAAAGTACTCGCCGCGGTCCGATTTGGCGTGAAGAACGTCATCCTGCCCGAACAAAACAAACCGGATTGGCTCGAAGTCCCTGCCGAAGTGCGCGCCAAGATCAAGGTTCACTTCGTCAACCACATCTCCCAAGTCATCCGCACCGCGCTCGAAGCGAAATAGGAATTACCCACGAAATCTGGTTCTTAACTGGTGGAAAAACACGTCCGTGCAGATTCAAATGCTGCAAGAATTTCTCCACCGCCA
>JAYUAV010000091.1:0-5512 GCA_043741175.1 Verrucomicrobiota bacterium | reverse complement strand
CCCCGCATTTAAAGCGGAGAAAATTCTCCGCACTCCACATCCCTCTCTCGGCTGTCCCACGTTGACCGCCGCCGCTTCCTGTCACACTTCGTGCGCGTGTTTTTCTTGAACGCGCTCGTCAAAACACTTCTACTCCTTGCGCCTTGAGGCAGGGGGAATTGTTTCCCGTCAACCATTTCATATTCCAACGATGCAAGATTTTACCGCGCTCGACGGCGCAATCCTGATTGATAAACCTTCCGGCCCCACCTCGCATGATGTCGTGGACGCCATACGCCGCAGGTTCGGCATCAAGAAAGTCGGTCATTGCGGCACGCTCGATCCCAACGCCACCGGCTTGCTCATCATCGTCCTCGGTCGCGGCACAAAACTCTCTGAGCGTTTGATGGGCGATGACAAAGTGTACGAAGGCACGATGAAGTTCGGTGAAGCCACCGACAGCTACGATTCCGACGGCGAACTCACCGGCTCGTTGCCTGTACCGCCCATGACGCTTGATCAGTTGAACGAGGATGCCGCCACATTCATCGGCGATCAAATGCAAATTCCCCCCATGGTTTCCGCCATCAAAAAAAATGGCGTGCCGCTCTACAAACTCGCGCGCCAAGGCATCGAGGTGGTACGTGAGCCGCGCCTCATCCACATCTACAACTTCCGCTTCACCGACTACACCGAGCCGCTCGCAAAATTCAAACTCGCCTGCACCAAGGGCACGTATGTGCGTAGCGTCGCGCATGATCTCGGAAACAAACTCGGCTGCGGCGCGCATCTCACCGCGCTGCGCCGCGCTGTCTCCGGCAAGTTCGACGTCGCCGATGCGATAACGCTCGACGCAGTGATGAATCTCTCCGCTGCGGAACTGGAGAAGCGCGTGATCCCGTATCTGAAGCTGGCGGTGGCATGAATCTCATCGAACAAGCCAATCGGCTCGACACTCGCGGTCGCAAAACCTGCCTCGCCATCGGCGTGTTCGACGGCGTCCATCTCGGTCACCAACAGATCATCCGCCAGACCATCGCCGACGCGCGACAACACAACTCCCTCGCCGTCGTCGTCACATTTGACCAGCATCCCAGCACCATCGTCGCGCCGGATCGCGTGCCGCCCCTGATCTATTCGCAGCCGCAAAAAGTTCGCGCCATCGAATCCCTCGGCGCAGATGCGCTGCTCGTGATCCGTTTCGACAAAGACTTCAGCCAGCAGACCGGCGAGTTATTCATCCGCAACCTCGCGCGCGATCTCGCCAGCATCCAAAGCATCTGCGTCGGCGCAGATTTCGTCTTCGGCCACAAACGCAGCGGCAACGTCACACTGCTCAAGACACTCGGCACGGAACTCGGTTTCCACGTTCACGGCCTCGCCGCCGTTGCGCTTGATGGACAAACCGTCAGCAGCACTCGTATCCGCGAAGCCATCCGCGCGGATGATTTTGACGCCGCCAGCCAGATGCTCGGTCGCGCTTATTCCGTTGCCGGGAAAATAATCCACGGCGATCAACTCGGTCACAAACTCGGTTTCCCCACCGCCAACCTCGACACCACCGGGATGATCCTTCCAACGAACGGCGTCTATGCGGCGCAAGCCACCGTCGGTGGTCACACACACCGCGCCGTGCTGAACATCGGCTGCCGCCCCACTGTGGCGAATCCAGAGCCTCACGTCCGAGTGGAAGTTCACCTGCTGGATTTCTCAGGTGACATCTACGGTCAGGAATTGGAGATCGTGTTCGCCGGAAAACTGCGCGACGAACAAAAGTTCCCCTCCCTCGATATGCTGCGCGAACAGATACAACAGGACATCCGCGCCGCTCGGAAACTTTTCTGACGGAGCGCGGCTGTGTCGTCCTCGACCAGCCGCAGCATGTGGAAACGAGAGGCGGATGGCTTTATTGGTAGGGCGCGTCAGTCCCCTGCGCGCCGGGCTTGTCCAGACAGACGACGGCGCGCACGGAGCGACGCGCCCTACCATCCTCCCTTGCCAGTGCTCCACCCTCTTAATTTTCTGCGAACATTTTCCCGCTTCACCTGTCCATAAACTCAAGGTCGCAAACTTCAACCGATGCTTGCGCCCAGCTATCTGAAAAACAACAATGGTCGCGCAGAATGGAAAGTCAGCCGTATGAAATCAGTTCTTCGCCCCGCACCCGGCGCAGTTTGAAACTGCTCCGGTGGGCGGCTGTATTCTTGTTCGTTGGAATCCTCGCATCCCACGCCGCAGGATTCAAAGCTTCGCTTGACCGGGATTCCGTCATCGTCGGCGAAAGCGTCACGCTCACACTCCAGTTCAACGGCGCACAACTTTCCGGCACACCCAATCTCCCGACGATTCCCGGCGTGCAAGTCGTGGGCACATCATCGAGCCAACAAAGCTCCGTCGGCGCGGACGGCAAGATGACTACGGTTCAATCCTTCGCATTCACGCTAATCGCGAACCAACCCGGTGACATCACCATCCCGGCATTGCAGATGAATCTGAACGGCCAGCGCGTATCAAGCGCGCCCGTGAAGTTGAAAGTTCTCCGCGAAGACCCCGCTTCTCCTCCGCCCTCGCTCGCCACCAACATGGCTTTCCTCTGGCTCGTGTTTCCCAAGAAAGAACTCTACGTCGGAGAGGCGGTCGTCGGGGAGTTGCGCTTGTACCTGCGCCAAGAAGTCGGCAACATCAGCAATCCACAAATTCCACAACTGACAGGCGACGGATTCATTCTCAGCAAATTCAATCAAGGCCAGCAATTCAAACGCAACGTGGGCAACGCATCTTTCACCGTCATTCCGATGCCGTTCGCCGCCACGGCCATCAAAACGGGCCCGCTCACCATCGGCCCGGTGAACGGCAGCGTGATGTTGCTCGGCGGGCGACCGGATTTCTTCGGCAACTATTCGCAGCGCGCCCAAGCAACGCTCAACGTCGAAGCGCAAACATTTCAATCACTCCCATTGCCCGTGGAAAACACTCCGCCGCTGTTCACCGGTGCCGTCGGCAATTACACCATGACCGCATCCGTCGGACCCACCAACATCGCCACCGGCGATCCCATCACGATGCGCGTGCAGATTTCTGGACGCGGTGCGCTGGATGCCATCTCCTTGCCGCAGGACAAAATGTGGGACGGCTTCAAAGCGTATCCACCCACATCGTCCGTCCAAGTTTCAGATCAATTCGGATTTCAAGGCACGAAAACATTTGAGCAAATCCTCTCGCCGGAGAACTCAGACGTCCTCGAACTGCCTGCGTTCTCATTCTCCTATTTCGATCCCGACGTGAAACAGTTTCGCACGCTCACTCATCCCGCCACCAAACTCACCGTGCGTCCCGGCGGAGCCGCTGTCGCTCCAGTCATCGCCGCTAAAACCGGCGGCGCTTCATCCGACACGCCGCCGCCACAACAAGACATCGTTCCCATCAAGCAACGCCTCGGCACGCTCTCGAAAACTTTTGCGCCATTGATCACGCAGCCGGTTTTCATCGTGGCTCAAGTCACTCCACTGCTTGCCTTCCTCGCCGCATTTGTCTGGCGGAAACGCGCCGACTCATTAGCGAACAATCCGCGACTCCGCCGCCAGCGTCAGGTGGAAGCAACCATCCGCACCGGCATGGAAAACATCCAACAACTCGCCTCGCAAAATAAATCCGATGAGTTCTTCGCCGAACTCGCACATCTGTTGCAAGAGAAGCTTGGCGAACGGCTGGACACTTCTGCGTCCGGCATCACCGAAGCTGTGATTGATGAAAAGCTCCGCCCGCGCGGCATTCCAGATTCGACGCTCACCGAACTGCACGAACTGTTTCAAGCCTGCAACCTAGCCCGCTACGCACCCGTCAAATCATCCCACGAACTCGCAGCCATCATCCCCCGACTCGAAAACGCACTGAAAAAACTCGATGAGGTGAAGGCGTGAAGACATTTAAGCAACGGGTAGGGCGCGTCACTCCGTACGCGTCGCAGGACTGTTGTGAGGCTATCCACGTTCGCGGCGCGCACGGAGTGACGTGCCCTACCTTGGCCGCACTCCGCACTTTCACCACACTCCTATTCCTGCTCGCTCTCATCAGCGAGCGATCTTTCGCGGCTGCTGAAGTTGAATCTGCGTTCGACAACGCCAACAAACTCTACGCGGAAAACAAATTCACAGACGCAGTCGCTGCCTACGAAAAACTTACGGCCACAGGCACGATCTCTCCCGCGCTCTACTTCAATCTCGGCAACGCTCAGTTCAAGGCCGGGCAGATTGGCCGCGCCATCGCCGCATATCGCCAAGCTGAAGGCATTGCGCCGCGTGATCCTGATCTGAGCGCAAATTTGCGATTCGCGCGCAACCAAGTCCAAGGCCCGACAATCAAAAGTTCCGCATGGCAACGCTGGCTCGGCAAATTGAGCGTGAACGAATGGACATGGCTTTGCGTGGCGGGCTTGTGGATCACGTTCGCCCTGCTCATCGCGAGACAACTCAAGCCCGCGCTTGCTCCAGCATTGCGCAACTGGACGTGGCTGGCCGCAGGCAGCACGGCAATTCTGTGCGTGTGTCTGTCCCTGGCATTTTCGCAGATTGTCGGAGAAAAAATTACTATCGTGACAGTGGCCGACGCCACGGTGCGAAACAGTCCGCTGGATCAATCTCCCTCCACGTTCACCGCGCACGACGGTGCTGAACTGCGCGTGATAGATAGCAAAGACGATTGGTTGCAAGTCACCGACGACACCCGCCGCATCGGCTGGTTGAAGCGTGAGTCCACCTCGCTTGTTAGGCAATAGACGAACGCCGTGTTCGTTCTGTCGCGGGGCGAGCAAACCAGGACAAGTCGTGTAGTTAGTCTCTGGCCGGAAACGGCTGCATCGCCTCGGCCGCCTTTGCGGTGTTCTTCACTCAATGCCCTTCGTTCCTGAGTTTCCAGCAGAACATGGAACAGTCGCGCGGTCGCAACAACGCGCGTTCCCTGTTCCAGGTCGAGCACATTCCCACCGACAATCACATCCGCCAGACGCTCGATCCGATTGAACCCAGTCACCTCTTCAGTCTCTTTGATGATCTCCACAGCGCCTTCGATCAAGCCGGTTTGCTCGAAGCCATGCGGGCGGTGGAAAACACCCGGCTCATCGCGCTGGATGCCACCTGGTACTTTTCTTCTCAATCCAAAAACATCCATTGCTCCAACTGTTCCTGCCTCCAGCACGCTGACGGCAAGACCACGCACTTCCACAGTGCCATCACGCCGGTGATCGTCAGCCCGGGGCATCAGCCGGTCGTCTCGCTGCGCCCGGAGTTCATCACGCCACAGGACGGGCAGCTCAAACAGGACTGCGAGATCAACGCCGCCAAACGCTGGCTAACCGCGCACGCCGGAGGTTACGCCACGGGCAACGACACGTTGCTGGGCGATGATCTCTACGCCCATCAACCCTTCTGCCGCCAGGTCTTGCTGCACGGATTTCATTTCCTCTTCACCTGCAAGCCCACCTCCCACACGCACCTCAGTCAGTGGGTCGAAGCCCTGGAGCCGGGCCGCGACCGGC
>JAYUAV010000090.1:0-7493 GCA_043741175.1 Verrucomicrobiota bacterium | reverse complement strand
AGGTAGGGCGCGTCACTCCGTGCGCGCCGTTTCGTGTCTGACATACCGCGGCGCGCACGGAGTGACGCGCCCTACCAGCCAAACCCTATTCGGGCTTCATTCGTCATTCGTCATTCGTCATTCGGATTTTTCTGCATGACCCTCATCCGCATCCAAAATCTCACGCGCCGTTACCAGATGGGCACGGAGACGGTTCATGCCTTACGCGGCGTCTCGCTGGAGATTCAACGCGGCGAATACGTCGCCATCATGGGGCCGTCCGGCTCTGGCAAATCCACGTTGATGAACATGCTCGGCTGTCTCGACACGCCCACATCCGGGAGTTACGAACTCAACGGCACGGACGTGAGTCAGATGAACGACAACGCGCTCGCCGAGGTTCGCAATCGGGAAATCGGTTTCGTGTTTCAGACGTTCAACCTGCTCGCGCGCTCCAATGCGCTGCACAACGTCGAATTGCCTTTGATCTACGCCGGCATGGCTACCACAGAGCGGAGGCAAACCGCGATGAACGCACTGACACAAGTGGGCTTGGCGGATCGCGTGCATCATCGGCCCAACGAACTTTCCGGCGGTCAACGTCAGCGCGTAGCCGTGGCCCGCGCATTGGTCAACAAGCCGTCCATCCTTCTCGCGGACGAACCCACGGGAAATCTCGATTCCAAGACGGGCGAAGAAATCCTGGCGTTGTTCGAGGAACTCTGGCGCGCGGGCAACACGATCATCGTCGTCACGCACGAAGAAGACGTGGCCCGCCGCGCCCGCCGCATCCTCCGCATCCGCGATGGGTTGATCGCGAGTGATGAAAGAGTCGAGAACCAAACGCCGCTGATTATCGCGCCACGCGTGCAGGCTCTCGACCCTCGACCTTCGACCCTCGACAAGCCTTCCGAATGAATTTCCTCACCGAAATCCGCGAGGGATTCGGCATATCGTGGGCGGCTATCCGCGCGAACAAGCTGCGCTCCATCCTCACCACGCTCGGCATCGTCATCGGCATCGTCACCGTCACGTTGATGGGCACGGCCATCGAGGGGTTGAACCAATCTTTCATGAGCAGCATCTCCTCGCTTGGCGCGGACGTGTTCTTTGTAAGCCGCGACGCGTGGTTCAACAACAACGACAGTGACTGGCGCAAAGGGCAGCGACGCCGTCCGCTGAAAATCGCTGACGCCAACAAACTCATCGGTCAGCTTGAACTATCCGCCGCCGTCGCTCCGGTCGCGCAATCAGGCACGCGTGTCGAGTTCGAGCGGCGTAATTCCGGTCGCGTTCAAATCCTTGGCACGACGGAGCAATACGCGATCACCTCCGGTATCGGCTTGTCGGCTGGACATTTCTTTTCCGCCGAAGAAGCTGCGGGTGGTCGCCCCGTCTGTGTCATCGGCACGCAGGTTTCATCCAATCTGTTTGGCGGCAGCTCGGCGTTGGGACAACGGATCAAGATCGGCTCGAAGACGTTTGAAGTCGTCGGCGTGTTGGAGAAGCAAGGTTCGTTCATGGGCATCTTCAGCATGGACAATCAGGCCGTGATCCCGATCCAGCAATTCATCGGCTCGATTTGGAACAACCCGGACATCGCCATCCATGTGAAGGCGCGGCAACTGGCCGAACTCGAAGACGCGCGCGAAGAACTCCGGCACGCGATGCGAAAAATCCGACGACTTCAACCAAATGACCACGACGACTTCGCCATTAACCAGCAGGAACAATTCGTGCAGATGTTCAATCGAGTGGCGGGGACGATTGCAGCCGTCGGTTTCTTTATCACCGGCCTTTCCCTTTTCGTCGGCGGCATCGGGATCATGAACATCATGTTCGTCTCCGTGGCCGAGCGCACGCGCGAGATTGGCATCCGCAAAGCCATCGGCGCGAAACGGCGCACCATCCTGCTGCAATTCCTGACGGAAGCGGGCTGCATTTGTTTGATGGGCGGAATGATCGCGCTGGCCATCGCCTGGCCGTTGACGCTCGTGATGCAAAAGTTTCTGCCAGCCACGATGTCGCTAACGGTGGCGAGCGTTGCGTTGCTCGTTTCGCTGGTGACGGGCGTTGTTTCAGGCTTTCTGCCCGCGTGGCGCGCGGCGCGGATGAATCCGGTGGATGCGTTGAGGAGTGAATAAAACTTCGGCACTTTACCAGCCAAGCACCCATGATACTTTAACCCCATGAAAACCGTGAAGATCGTCGTTGAGAAACATGCTGATGGTTTTGTGGCGTATCCGCTCGGCTTGAAAGGTGTGGTCGTGGGGCAGGGTGAAAATTACGATGCTGCGTTGGCCGACTGCCAGTCCGCGATTCGTTTCCACGTCGAAACTTTCGGGCCAGAGGTTTTGGAATCAGCCACACCCGTGCTGGAAGCCTACATCGCCGAAGCTCATGCCTAAATTCCCGGTGGATGCACCCAAGCGGCGCGTCGTCCGCGCGCTGGAATCACTCGGCTTCCAAATGGTCAACGAGCGTGAACATATCGCCATGCTCCGCCAGAATCCCGATGGCACACGCACACCGCTTACGTTGCCAAATCATCCGCATATCAAAGGTTCGACATTGCGCACCATCTGCACTCAGTCTGGGATTTCACGAGATGAGTTTTTGCGCGCTTACCAAATCGCGTGAGAGTCCAGTGGACGCATTGAGGAGCGAATGAAACAGAAACACGAAATCACATTGCTCGCCGAAGCGCGCGAAAGCCTCTTCATGGCGCTCAACGCCGTGGCGGCGCACAAGCTCCGTTCCGCGCTCACGTTGCTGGGTGTATTGATCGGCGTGTTCTCGATCATCGTGGTGATGACTTCGATGCGTGTGTTGAAGAGCAACGTCGAGACGGAGATGAGCCAGTTGGGGGCAAACACGTTCAAGATTCAAAAATGGCCGGAGCTGCAATTCGAGGGTCCGGCGGGTTGGGAGAAATTCCGCAGACGCGCCAACATCACTCGCGCGCAAGGGAAACTTGTCGGTGAGAAAGCGACACTCGCGACGAGCGTGGGCATCGAGGAGGACTTCTGGAGCGGCCAGATGGAGACACGTTTTGAAAAATCCGCACCGGGCGTCCGCACGTGGGGGGAAACTCCCGGAAGTTTTCCAGCCAAGAACTGGACCATCGCCGATGGGCGCGCGTTGACCGACAATGACGTGGACAATGCGCGCGATGTCTGCGTGCTGGCGGATGGATTGGCGCGGACTCTGTTTCCGTTCGGCTCGCCCGTGGGCGACAAGTTGAAAATAGACGGCATCAACTATCAGGTCATCGGCGTGCTGACGCCCAAAGGCGCGACGATGGGCGGCAGTCAGGACAACTTCGTGATCATCCCCATCACCACAGGGCTGAATCGCTTCGGCACATGGCGGCGGAGTCTTTCGATCTTGGTGCAAGCGCGTGACAAAGCAAGCTACGAAGATTGTGTGGAGCAAGTGCGCGGGCTGTTGCGCGTGGCACGTAAAGTTCCGCCGGGTGCGGAGGATGATTTTGAATTGTTCTCCAACGATTCGCTCATCGCGCAGTTTGAAAAATTCACGCGCGCAGTTCGCATCGGCGTGGCGGTGATCAGTTCCATCGCACTGCTCGCGGCTGGCATCGGCATCATGAACATCATGCTCGTCTCGGTGACGGAGCGCACTCGCGAGATCGGCATCCGTCGCGCCATTGGCGCGAAGAAGCGCAACATCATGACGCAATTCATCGTCGAAGCCGTAGTGCTGTGTGAAGTCGGCGGCATCATCGGTGTGGTGCTGGGAATTTTGGGCGGCAACGCCGTGGCGTTTTATTTCAAGGTGCCGCCGACAATTCCGTTCGACTGGATTGCGCTCGGCCTCACTCTCTGCTCAATGGTAGGAATTATTTTCGGGACCTATCCGGCGTACAAGGCGGCGAATTTGGATCCAATCGAGTCATTGCGGTACGAGTGACGCGTCTTGTTCGCGTTGCAGTTGAAAAAATCTTTGCGAGAAGATTGCGAAAAAAGATTGCCAGTCACACTCGCTATCACTACAACCCCGATGTCCCAACGTTGACGGCAAAAATGTTTTGCCTGAGAACAAAAATTATTAACACATAAATTGATCGGGGGTGAGGAACGTGGCAGCAAAGAAAAAGAAAGCAGCAGGTAAGAAGAAAAAGTAGTCCCTTTCACAACCGGGATGGAAAGCTTGGTTTTCAAAACAAGTTTCCCATCCTGGTTTTTATTTCACCCCCAACTCATCCCATGCCCACTCTCGTATTTGACATCGAAACCACCGCGCAACCTCTGGAGAACTTCGACGAAGTCCAACAGGAGTATCTGCTGCGCGAGGCAGAAAAAATCCCGGACGAAGCCGCACGCGCGACCAAGCGCGACGAGATCACGCGCATGTTCAGCCTGTGGCCACTCACGGGACATGTTGTCTGCATCGCCATGTTGAATGCTGAATCCCAGCGCGGTCAGGTGCTTTACACGGCGGAAGATTTCGAGGAGGACGGCGCGGAGGCAGGCCCGGTGGAGTTCATGCCGTGCGCGGATGAGGTGGAATTGCTCACGGCGTTCTGGGATGTGGCCAAGCACTACGACTCCGTGGTGACATTCAATGGGCGAGGCTTCGACGTTCCGTTTCTCTACCTGCGCTCTGCGGTGTTGAACGTGCCGATCACGAAGAAGAACTGGCTGGGCTATCGTTACGCTGTCGAGCCGCATTGCGATCTGGCGGAGCAATTCACTTTTTACAACGTGAGCGGACGCGAGGGCGCGGCGCGGAAGTTCAATCTGGATTTCTACTGCAAGTCGTTCGGCATTGATTCGCCCAAGGCGCATGGCGTCACTGGAATGGATGTGCCCGCGATGATCGCCGCCGGAAAGCAACGCGACGTGGCCGAGTATTGTCTGCGCGATGTGCGGGCGACGGTGGAGTTGTATCGCGTCTGGAAAGAACGGTTGGCGGGGATCAAGTGAATAGAGCGTGCCCGTCCTCGGCCACGGCAGTATTCAACAACCAAGCGTCACCATTTTTCGGAAGCCTCTCGCAGAGCCACGTTGCTGTGGCAGAGGACGACCACACTCCGTCCGTCAACAAATTCAACTTTGGAGTTCGCCTCAATCTTTCTTCGCCGCTTTCTTCTTCGCGACTTTGGTCTTCCGCTTCGGCGCGTGTCTCACGCTGGGTTTGATGCCAGCTCGGACGTTCGGTTTGATCCCCTGTTTTAGTTGCGGCGCGTCGCCCCACAGACCTTCGAGATCGTAACGCTCGCGGACTTCAGCGCGCATCACATGGACGATCACGTCGAAGTAATCCAGCACTACCCAATCGCCGTTGATGTTTCCGTCGAGAGCACGCGGACGCAGTTCGTGGTCGGCGCGCAGTTTGTCATCTATCTCGTTCACGATCGCGCGCAGATGCGGCGAGCTCGTGCCGGAGACGATGACAAAGAAATCCGTGATGCTCGACAGCTTCCGCACGTCCAGCACGAGAATGTTCTCGGCTTTCTTGTTGTCGGCGAGTTCGCTGCAAAGCTTGGCTAACTGTTTTGAATCCATCGAAGTCAGCTTGGCGGAGTTGGGATCAAAGATAAAGCCGATTGTGTCGCGCAAAATCCCGAAGGGCGCATCTCAGTTTTTGGTAGCCGTAGGTTTTCTTTCAATAACACTCGGATTCATCTGGGTGTTATGCAGGCGAAGAAAACGAGAACGGTTTTAACCGTTTTGGGTCGTGATGCAGTCCACGCCTCGGCCAAACCGTTGAAACGGTTGTGGCTCGCTGTCACCTCATACCAGGCTGAGGCCCGGTGTAATGAGAGACTCCAAGAAACTGACATGCGTCCAATCCCGATCTATTTCTTGAACACCGCTGTGTAACCTGTCGTTAGTGATTTGGCGAAATCAAGTTGATCCAGCCAGTAGCACAGCGGGCGTATAACATATCCCAAAGAAAGCAATCCCATGATCCAGACCGGTAGAAAAAACAGCGTCCACAGAACGCATTTCGCGACGGATTGTCCGCGCTTCCGAGCGCGAAACGGATCCACTTGTTTCACCAGTTTGCGAATCGCGTCTTGAATATGTTTGCCAAAAAACCAGAATGCCCCGCCAACCTTTTCACAGCGTTCCACGGAGAAATGATTCGCGCGGGCCAGCTCTGCCAAGCCGTAATGTGTGAATTGAAAAAAGTGCCACGGCTCGCCGTGCAACGGGCCATTGAGCGGCACGCTTAAAAGCAAAACTCCGCCCGGCTTGAGCACACGGTTCAACTCTGCGATGACTGCCGGTGGATTCGGCACATGCTCCAACACCTGTGTCAGGATCACGGCGTCATAAGTAGCTTCCGGGCGGGGAATGGCATCAAGGGTACACTCGAAGTCGTGTTTACATTCGTAGAATCCGCCCGGCACATCGCATGACTCGTAGTGCTGGCGATGAAAGAATTTCGCGTAAGGACGAGTCCCCGCGCTCGCATCCAGAACGCGGCATCCGGGCGCAAGTTGTTGTACTTCCTCCTGCAAAAAAGCGCGGATGCGTCCGTTCTCAGGATCGAAGATCGAGCGCAGACCTTCAGCGGGCCACCAACCGAGCCAGCCGTGCCGTAAGTTCAGGGGGATTGTGGGTTGAGTCATGGCTTGGGGGACGGAGCGCGCAATTGCCACACACCGTTGCTTTGGATGACGGGCCACGAGAGCGATGCGGTCCACGGAGCGTCCGATTTTGTCACCGCATGCGTTACGCCATTCGTGTGCATTTGATTCAAGACAGCCTCGCGCTGGATCGTTGCCGTGTCCGGCGCATAGAAAGTCTCAAGCGTTTGCAGCCGCTGTTTGGCCTCGCTGTACAACGCGCGCGTCCTCGAAAGCACACCGGTGTCCTTCGGGCTGATCCACAGACCGCGCTCGGCATAAACCCGGAAGTAAGGACAGCCCCGGTCGAGCGGGACAACGCACAAACCATCCGCAGGAACAGCCTTTTTCGCGCTCTTGCATAGATTCACAAAGTCCACCTGAACGGAAGGTGATTGATCACGATAATCTTGAAACAAATGCTTAACCGGATCCATCAACAGAACTGCCAGTCCGGCCATCGCCAACGCGCGCCCGCGCCGTTGCCAACCGCTCCATCCGTGATGCAACCAGAAGGCGACCTCCATCATGCTGATCAAAAAGACCAACAATGAAAGCCGTCCCGGATACAACAAAGACAGCGTCGGGAACAGGCGTTGAAACGGCTCGTAGATCAAACACACGACGAGGCACACGACGAGCAACATCTGAAGGCGGCGGTGGGATTCTTCAATCGGCAGTTTTTGTTTGCCCAGCCAGCAGAACGTCACGAGTCCCAGTGCCGAAAACAACAGCAGCCTTCTGAAACCTTTGCCGAGATACACAGATTGGTGGATTTGATTGTAATCCAACACGGCACTCTCGCCGCCGGCCACTGTGTTTGCCAGTCCGAGTGCCGGCACCAACACTACCGCGAGGCAAATCACGCCGCCGCCTGCAAGCCACGCAAAATTTTTGAACCTCTTCTCACACCAAA
>JAYUAV010000089.1:0-3687 GCA_043741175.1 Verrucomicrobiota bacterium | reverse complement strand
TAGCATTCGCAATGCTCTTGGCAACCTCATCTTCATTACGATTGATCCACACAGGCTGAGTAATTGTTACCTCAACGTCAGAGGCGGCGCGGGATCCATGTCATCGAACACCTGATTCTCGCCCGCCATGCCCCAGATAAATTTGTAATTGCCCGCACCCACGCCGAAGTGCATGGACCAGTTTGGAGACAACGCAACCTCGTCATTGTGCATGAACAGATGCCGCGACTCCTGCGGCTCACCGAGAAAGTGCGACACGATCTTGTCGCCGAGATCGAAGTAGAAATAAATCTCCGTGCGCCGCCAGTGCGTGTGTGGCGGGAACGAATTCCACACGTTGCCCGGATCAAGCGCGGTCAAGCCCATCACAAGTTGGCAACTCTGGATGCCGCCTTGATGGATGAATTTGTAGATCGTTCGCTTGTTGCTCGTCTCCTGCGCGCCGAGATTCACTGGCGTGGCTTCGGTAGATTTCATCATCGCCGTCGGATACGCAGCGTGCGCTGGGCAACTGAGGAAATAAAACTTGGCCGGATCTTTTGCGTCGTTGCTCTCGAACTTCACGGACTTCGTGCCCATCGGTAGATAGACGCAGTCCAGTTTTTCGAGCGCGAAGGATTTCTCATCGGCAACCACCCGCCCGGCCCCGCCGACATTGATGACGCCCATCTCACGACGTTCGAGGAAAAACGCGCGCCCTGTCTCCTTGTGATTCGGCAGATCAACTGGCGTCAGCGGCATCGCCCCACCGACCACGAGACGATCCAGATCGGTGAACGTGCCGGTGATTTTTCCGGGAACAAAAATGTTGTTGATGAGAAACGTGTCCCGCAATTCCTGCGTGGACATGCCGACGACATCCTGCGGGCGCGGCATCCGACGGATTAAATCATTAAACATGGCTGCGAAATTAGAGACGCGCGCCGCAGCGGTCAACGCGAAGTTCAGTTCAACCTAAAATCCGCAGTTGAAGATTAACTGGAGGGTGAGAGGGAGGGTTGGGCTGGGCTTGGTAGGGATGGCGCATGGTGGAAAATAAACGCGAATGTTGCACTGTCAGACAGCGAAACTCCCGCAAACAGGGCGGGTCTTGACGAGGATCATGTGCTCACAGCCAAGTGGCTTGAACCGCAAGTAGGGCCACCTTACATTTTGACTCGCGAGCCGGCCACATTCCCGCTTTACTCCCCGGCGCATGAAACAGAAAGCCTACGCCGCCGCCGGCGTTGATATTGATCTCGGAAATAAAGTCAAAGCCACGCTCCCGCAATTGCTCGCCAGCACGCACCGCCGCGAAGTCCTCGGCAAGGTCGGCGGCTTCGGCGGCCTCTTCCAGCTCGACCTCAAGAAATATCGCGAGCCGATCCTCGTCAGCAGCGTGGATGGCGTGGGCACGAAGCTGAAGATCGCCTTCACTATGAACAAGCACGACACCATCGGCGCGGACCTCGTGAATCATTGCGTCAACGACATCGCCGTGCTCGGCGCCGAGCCGCTGTTCTTCCTCGATTACCTCGGCACGGGCAAACTCGAACCGCACGTCTTCACCGACATCATCAAAGGTTTCGCCCGCGCCTGCGCGGAAAACAACTGCGCCCTCATCGGCGGCGAAACCGCGCAGATGCCCGGCTTCTACCAGAAGGGCGAATACGACTTGAGCGGCACGATCGTTGGCGTAGTGGAAAAATCCCGGATGCTCAACGGCCAGAAAACCGTGAAGCGCGGCGATGTGGTCATCGGAATCGAATCCAGCGGCCTGCACACCAATGGCTATTCGCTCGGACGCAAAATTTTCTTCGAGCAATTGAAGCTGAAAACCTCCAGCCGCATCCCCGGCTCAAAGCTCACGCTCGGCGAAGAACTCTTAAAGGTTCATGTGAGTTACGGCCCGCTCGTGCAACGGCTGCTGGCGCGTTTTAACTATCAACAATCAACTCTCAACCATCAACCAATCCGCGCCTTCGCCCACATCACCGGCGGCGGTTTCGTGGACAACATCCCGCGCGTGCTGCCGAAGTCGCTCGACGTCGTCATCCGCAAAGGCTCATGGGACATGCTACCCATCTTCCAGATCATCGAACAGAAGAGCGGCGTGCCGGACGAGGAATTGTATCAAGTCTTCAACATGGGCATCGGCATGGTGTCCATCGTCTCGGCGGACAAGGCGGACGCCGTGCTGGAATTCATCCGCGCGCAAAAGCACAAAGCCTGGCTCATCGGCGAAGTGGTGAAGGGCAAAGGCGAGGCGCGGGTGGTGTAGATAAAGGGTTCAGACGAGAAACTTGATGCGGAACTGCGCCAACGCAGCTTGAGCCTGCGAGTGGTGGTTAAAGAAATTCCTTCGGTGTTTGGCTCTTTCTTTTGATCTACTCCAGTCCGCTCGCCTTGCGCGCACACTTGAGGACTTCCGTCGCCTTTGCACGCGCTTTTGCTGCACCATCAGCGAGAACTTTGTGTACGTAATCCAGATTGGCCACGAGTTCAACGCGCTTGGCCCGTGCGGCGACGAAGTAATCCCAATACACCTCGAACAACTTTTTCTTCAGATCGCCGTAGCCCATGCCGCCAGCGCGAAGCTTTTCTTCCCACTCCTTGCCGACGCTCGCATCAATCACCTTGAGCAACTCGATGGCTAGGTTTTGATCCGCGTCCGGCTTCGGTTCGACAGGTGTGCGGCTGTCCATCGAATAACGATGGCATGAAGGATGTGACGCTCACAGTTTATCCCGAAGCCAAACATGACTCGTTGAAGCTGACCTACGCCGACCCGAAATTTTACGAGTGGTTATTGAACAATCCCGCTGACCCAGCTTCGCCACTTTCGGTCACGCCCTTTCCGCAGTGTGCATCTGGTAGGTTCCCCCGGTTGCGGAATTGCTCAGGAATCAGCACTCCAAACGTGCCACAGGCATTGAGCAAATAGCAGCCCTGCCGAGTAGTCCGAAATTTCGGGGGGTACTCTCAAGATGCGCACCTTTCCGCAACCCTTCCCAACGCGAGATTTACTTTGCAGCCCAGATGAGCCTATATTCCTGCCATGAACGCCAGCAACCTCACCACCGTTGATACGGACATTCTCGGCGGCACATCATTCTTCCACCACAAAAAATCATAAACTATGAGCATGAAAAAATTCACAGCCATCGTTCATCGCGGCGAGCCTGACGAAGGCGGCTTTTGGGCGACCTGTCTGGAAGTTCCCGGCGCAAACGGACAGGGTGAAACCCGGCAAGAATGTCTTCGCAATCTTACCGAGGCCATTCAACTCCTGTTGGAAACCGAACGCGAAGAAGTTTTCCGGCTTGATCCTTTGGCGGAGACGGAGGAACTGTTGCTCGCATGAAACGCCGGGCCTTGCTCGGCCATCCGCCCCGGACAAATAGCTTACGTTCAATCGCAATCGGTGATAGGATACGCCAATGAAAATGGAAACCGTCGAGATTCCCACGACCGTTCTATCGTCCGTCGAGACCTTGGACGAACTGCAAGACTGGCTCACCGCGCAAAATCCCAAAGTCATCGCTGAGTTACGCGCCGCGCGGAAGCAAGACTTGGCCGGGCAATTCAAACTTTGGAAACCACGCCACCTGCCATGCCCTACCAAGTCGAACTAAACGGCGAACCTCCTTCCCTTTGTTTGTAATCTTCAGGCTCATGCATGAAACCCCGGCTCTACCTAGAAACCAC